>PXBQ01000285.1 GCA_003566875.1 Spirochaetaceae bacterium
CCGACAACGCTTTCAAGACCGTATCGTAGGGCTTGAACCGTCGCAGTCGTTCGCGGAACGATGTCGAGAAAAATGGGATAATGAGGAAAAGTACCGCTCCGACGATCAAACCAAGATAAAAAAGACGCCGGAGGATCAACAAGACCAGAAGCAGCCACGGGGCCGGCGCGCGTTCCTCATCGAGTCCGTGGAGTTCGTCGAGCATGCCCGGCCGGTCCAAACTCGGCGATACGGGCGTAGGCGGAGGCGGTGCTTCCATCGGTTCCATCTCCGGAATCAACGACCGGAGCCATTCAAAAAACCGACCGATCGCCGAGAGCGGTAACAGTGCGCGGTTTGAGCTCACGATGAGCGCGAGAATTGTGGCGCCGGCGATAACGACGGCCGCGCTCTCGAGCCGCCGCCTGATTCGGTTGCTAGGCACCGGGATACCGTCGCCGTAGAAATTGAAGTCGTCCACGAATACGTTGATCGCGGCTGTGACAAAGAAGAACGTCACGCCGTACACGACGAAAAACGCCATCGTTCCGAGCCGGACTTGCCGGTCGAGCAGCCACGCGACGACAAACACGAGGATCGGGACGATATACAGCACGATTGCGATCGTACGGGCGCGTTTGAGATCTCGGATCGTCTCGGTATTGAAGTCGTGTCCGCCTCGAAGCGCGTGCCTGAGATCCTCTCCGGACTTGCCCGCGACGGTAGCCAAAAAGTCTTCACGCTTGCGGAACGATGCGTGCACGTACAGCGTCACTAACCACGTGATCCCGGCGAACGCGCCGTTCATGAGGTTCAGGATCCTTGGCGTCCAGATCGGCTCACCGTCACCGATGAAGAGGGCGCCGGTTGCCAAGTACGCGACGCCGATCACGATTACCCCTTCTCGCAACCGCGCGAGCACACCCGCGCGTTCCTCGAGCACGAGGTTTCCTACGACGATCTCGGTGAGCGACGCCAGGACGACAAGGATGTAGAAAAGTGGGCCGGCCCCCGGGAAACCCGAGACGTCGGAGATCAGCGAGCGGAGCACGATCGCGAACGCGAGCGCGATCGACGTGCTGATCAGCGGATGAAGCGTTGAGCGGTACCGGAACACGGTCTTGTTACTCGGCAATGAGTTTCTCCCCTTGTTCGGTGAGCCGGTAGATCGGAAAAACCGGCGGCAGAGGGTTCATCGCGACTCTCTCGTCCGTGAAGAAAAACTCGAGCCGGGTACGGCGTGGGACGCTCGACGCGATGCGACTGAACTGCTCCGGCGTGAAGGCCGGTCCGACGTACATCACGCGCGTGCCGAACGCGTACTGTTCATTGGCGAACAACCGAGCGATCGTGTCGATCGGTTCCGGGTTTATGTCGATCCGCGCGAGTGTTTCCATCACGACCGTCGATTGCCCCCCGACGGACGGAAGCGTCGGCATGTCGGTCGTCCCGCGGATAATTCCGGTCGTGATCAGGCCGACGTCTTGTTTCTGCGCGATCGCGAAGTACGCGAGTGACGCCGCCGCTTCAATTGAACGTTCGGTGTTATGAAACCTGTTGCGTTGACGATAATCGGTCGCGGTGAGATTCAAGAGCACGAGGCACGGGGACGATACAGCGGGAAGGTACTGTATCGTGTGAAGAGTTCCCATTCGCGCGCTGACTTTCCACGCGATCGTCCGAAGCTCATCACCCGGGACGTATTCGCGGATCGACCGGTAACGCGTCATGTCCTCGTAGATCGGGTTCGCGACACGGATGCTGCCGGACGGCACGCCGCGTTTCGTCGCGAGGTTCACCGGATAAACCCTCGGGTAGATCACGAGAGTGCCGGGTGCGCGGACCTCGTTCCACCACGGGAAAAGCCCGAGAGGATCCGCGAACCGAACCCGGATCGGCCCCATACTGTACAGGCCACGAAGATTCCCACGGATTGTGTACGAGAAGATGAACCGCTGCCGACCGCGCAGCGTCGTGAGCAAACGGTTCCGGTCGGCGCCGTACAGGATGCCGATTGAGTCCGACACCGCGATGTATGGAATCGGCAGCCATGACCGATTCTCGACGATGATCTCGACCGTCGCATCGACGTGAAGGTACGTTTTTAGGTTCGGGTGTTTCCTTTCTACCCGCAGATTCCGCCGCACGATCTCGCGGTACGCGTACGAAACGCTTACAATGATCATCACCATCGCCGCGGGCCATTGAAGCGCGTAGAAAGGGAAAAACAAGTAGACAAACGCGGCGACGATCATCACCGCTACGGCAGCGATCATTTCTTCTCTTTGAGAATCGGGACTTCGATACGGTCGAGAATCGAGTCGACGATCATCTCCGGGGTGATCGCGCGAACCATCGCCTCGGCCGTGACGATCACGCGCTTTGAGAGGATCGCGGGTGCGAGCCGCTTCACGTCGTCGGGGACGACGAAATCGCGTCCGCGAATTGCCGCGAGAGCCTGCGCGGCCTTGTACAGCGCGAGCGTCCCACGCGGCGACGCGCCGAGGCGGACCGCCGTGTCGCGGCGTGTTGCCTCAACGATATCCATAATGTACTCGAAGACTTCATCGGCGACGTGCACCGCGACGACGGACTTCTGGAGTTCAACGATGCCCTCGACGTCGGTAACCGGTTTCACGTCGAGTACTGGGTGCGTCACGCGCCGTTGGTTCTCGACGATCGTCTGTTCGATCGCGCGAGTCGGGTATCCGATCCCGATCGAGAGCAGAAACCGATCCTTTTGCGCCTCGGGAAGCGGAAACGTGCCCTCGAACTCAACCGGGTTCTCGGTCGCGATCAGGAAGAACGGTTCCGGAAGCGGCATCCTCCGGCCATCGATGCTTATCTGGTTCTCGGCCATCGCCTCAAGTAGCGCGGCCTGCGTCCTCGGTGTCGCTCGGTTGATCTCGTCGACGAGAACGATATTCGACAGGATCGGGCCATCGCGGAACTGGAACGTCATGTCTTTCGGGTTATAGACCGAAACGCCGAGAACATCGGCCGGAAGAAGGTCCGGCGTGCACTGAATCCGCGCGAACTTTGCACCGATGCTCGACGCGAACGCGCGCGCAAGGATCGTTTTGCCGACTCCCGGTACGTCCTCGAGAAGCACGTGCCCGCGACACAACAGCCCGACGATCAGCTTCTCGATGACGTCGCGTTTACCAAGAAAAACACCCTCAACCGAATTAACAAGCGCTTGCGCCCATTCCTGCACATTGTTCACAAATACCGCCTTAGGTTCGTGTCGAATGAGGCAGTATACCACGCATGACCCACCCGAAAAACCGCCTCCCTTGAGTTGAATCCTTTCAATAATGGACTTTTCTCCGTATACTTAAGCTAGACGCTGTGGAGAGAGGGTACATGAAATTCCCAGGGCTAGACCATTACATGACGGGGGTCGCCGTTCCCGTCTCGGCGCTTCGGTCTGAAAAAAGTATTGGAATCGGCGAGTTTGCCGACCTCCCCTTGCTCTCACGGTGGTGTCGGAGTGTGGGCTTGGAGGTAATCCAGATCCTGCCCGTGAACGACACGGGCGGAGATTCATCGCCGTACAGCGCCGTGAGCGCATTCGCGCTCCACCCCGTGTACACACGCATCGGCGACCTTCCCGAACTCGACCAGCTTGGGTCCGACCGCGCGCGTCTTGAAAAGATGATCGAAATGCTGCGCGTGGAGTGCGAGGCGCAAAAGACTGTGCGATACCGACACGTCACCGAGGAAAAGACTCGGATACTCCGCGAGATCTTCCGCTTGATGGGGGACAAGACAACCCGATCGCGCGAATTCTCCGTGTGGGTCGAAAAGAATCCGTGGGTGATCGCGTACTCGGTGTTCAAAAACCTCAAAGACGTGCACGGACAGAAACCTTGGACGGAGTGGGACAGGCACCGCGACATAGATTCTGCCGAGATCGCGCAGCTCTGGAGCTCGGGTACCGATCGAGAGGACTTCTTGTTCTACGCGTGGGTTCAGTACCGCCTCGAGGCGCAACTCACCGCCGCGGCGCGCGTGCTCGAGAAAGACGGCGTCTACTTGAAAGGTGATCTGCCGATTCTCATGAATCAGGACAGCGCGGACGTGTGGGCCGACCGTCGCTTTTTCCGTACCGACTACTCGGCCGGTGCGCCGCCGGATATGTTCAGCGAGCTCGGGCAGAACTGGGGATTCCCGGTGTACGACTGGGACACGCTCGCGGCTGAGGACTATGTCTGGTGGAAGAACCGACTTCGCCAAGCATCCAAGTTTTACCACGCGTACCGCATCGACCACGTACTTGGCTTTTTCAGAATCTGGGCCGTGCAAACAAAGAACGTCTCGGGTACTATGGGCGCATTCTACCCGTCCGACACTATTACGCACGATGATCTCTATGCGATCGGGTTCGACGACGGGAGAATCGTCTGGTTGAGCGAGCCTCATATGAGCGGTGATTTTCTGCGCTCACGGCTTGAGGCGTCGTTTCCCGCGTGCCGTGACGCGTGTTTCGTGCAGTTGCCGGGCGAGGATCTCTATCGGTTTTCGTCCGATATCGGAGGCGAACGCGATATTATCGGTCTCGGCCTCGAGCCGAACGAAACCGAGATTATCCTGGACGCGTTTCGCGACCGGGCGTTGATTCGGCTTGACGACGAGACCTTTGCTCCCGCGTGGAAGTACGCCGACTGTACGCGGTTCGGTCAACTCGAGGAAGACGAGCGGTACCGGCTCGAAGGGTTGATCGCGTACAAGGCAGCGGAATCCGAGAAGAAATGGGAGAAGATGGGGCGCCGACTTCTTGGTTTCATGAAGAAGTCGAGCGACATGCTTACGTGCGCCGAGGATCTTGGCGTGATACCGCCGTCGGTGCCGACGACGCTCGAGAGCCTTGGAATCCTCGGTCTGCGTGTCCCGCGGTGGGCCCGACGATACAACACGCCCGGAGAGCCGTTCATTCCTGTCACCGAGTACGCGTTCCTGACGGTCTGTGCGCCGTCTGTTCACGACACGAGCACGCTCCGCGAGTGGTGGCAGACGGACCCTGCGCGCGAGGAGTTTTCGCTCGCACAGGGCGTTGTCGGTAAGACTACCGCCACGTACGGGCCTGCGACCGCGCAGGCCGTGATGGCCGCGCTCATGAAGGCGCGGTCCGTTCTTGTGATTACGCAGATTCAGGATTTTTTTGCGCTCGACGGGAAACTGACGTCCGACGACCCCGCCGCCGAACGCATCAACGTGCCCGGAACGTACAACGAGACAAACTGGGTGTACAGAATTCCCGCGACGCTCGAGGATCTTGGAAAACGTGACAACCTGAACAAGCAGATCTCGGACCTGACGAAGACGAGGGCTTCGCGCGAGCTCGAGTGAAGCCGGACGCCTGGGAGGTAGCATGATCAACCCCGAAAAAAAAACTCCGACCGCGGGGTTCTTGTCGCGTGAATTTCCCGTTTCCCGCAGGGCCCGAGATCGCTATCAATTCCGGGATAGCGTGTTCGCGGTGAAAGAGAACACCGCCCTCGGCGATACGCGCGCCGCTAGATCGCTCGCGTTCAGGATCAACCAGGTCCGGCGTCTTGCCGGTGAACACAAGAACCAGATCTCGGCTGCGGACGTCAACGCGATGGGGTTGATCGACGAGATATCCCGCTATGTTTTCGGCCTATATCTCGAAGAAAACGGACGTGACCTCGTCCGCGAGCTCGATCAGCATCTGGCCGAGGCTGTCGGCCAAGAGACGATCGACGCGGCTCTCGAGATGTATATCGATCTCTTTCCTCCTACGTGTGTCTACAAAGGCGAGATCATGAAGGCTGATTACCTCGAGCTCGACGACGGCCGTGAACTGGGCCGTCACGTCGCGCTGGAGGAAATGCTCATTCTCTGGCTCACGAACATGAACCCCGCGAACAGACCGCTCCGCGAACTGTGCGACGACTCCGACCTAGCGGCGGCAACGCGATATCGTGATGTGATCGGCGTGATTCGGCGGTTTTTTGACCGGAAGCCGGCTTTTGGTCCCGATGATCAGGTAATAATAGAGATGCTTCGCTCGCCGGCCGTCTTGTACCCGGATTCGCTCTCCGCTCAACTCGATTTTATTCGAACGCGATGGGGCGCGCTGCTCGGTAAGTTCGTCTTTCGCCTGCTCAGGAGCCTCGATCTCATAAACGAAGAGCACACCGCCAGGCTCGCGGGCCCCGGTCCGACCCACGTTTACCGGTACTCGCGAACGGACGGCGAAGAGGAGAGGTTTTCTCCCGACAAGGACTGGATGCCGCGTGTCGTTCTGCTCGCAAAGACGACGCTCGTGTGGCTTTCGCAACTCAGCAGGACGTACGGGCGTTCGATCGATCGGCTCGACCTGATCCCGGACGAGGAACTCGACCGGATCGCTTCGTGGGGTTTCACAGCGCTGTGGCTGATCGGAATCTGGGAGCGGAGTCCCGCTTCGAAAAGGATCAAACGCCTCTGTGGTAATCCGGACGCCGAAGCCTCGGCGTACTCGCTGCTTGGGTACGAGATCGCCGAGTCCCTTGGAGGCTGGGGCGCGCTCGAAAACTTGCGCGACCGGTGTCGTGCGCGCGGGATTCGCCTCGCGAGCGATATGGTGCCGAATCATACCGGAATCGACTCGCATTGGGTCGTCGAACACCCGGACTGGTTCGTGCAACTCCCGCATTCTCCGTTTCCAAACTACACCTTCACGGGCGAAAATCTCAGTCACAATCCCGGTCTCGGAATCTACCTCGAAGACCATTACTACGATCGTTCCGACGCGGCTGTCGCGTTCAAACGTGTCGATTTTGGGAGCGGTGAGGAGAGATTCATCTACCACGGAAACGACGGCACTCACATGCCGTGGAACGACACCGCGCAACTCGACTTCCTGAAAGCCGAGGTTCGCGAGGCCGTGAAGGAAACGATTTTGCACGTCGCGCGTAGCTTCCCGATCATCCGGTTCGACGCGGCGATGACGCTCGCGAAGAAACACATTCAACGGCTTTGGTATCCAGCCCCGGGTGCGGGCGGCGATATTCCGTCGCGTTCGGAGAACGGCCTGCCCGACGACGAGTTCAATGCTCGGTTGCCGAACGAGTTCTGGCGTGATGTCGTCGATCGTGTCGCTGCAGAGGTGCCCGAGACCCTGCTACTCGCTGAGGCGTTCTGGATGATGGAAGGGTACTTCGTACGGACGCTTGGGATGCACCGCGTCTACAACTCCGCTTTCATGAACATGTTGAAGGCCGAAGAGAACGCGAAGTACCGCGAGACGATCAAGAACACTCTTGAGTTCGATAAGGACATTTTGAAACGATTTGTCAACTTCATGAATAATCCCGACGAGGAAACCGCGATCGCGCAGTTCGGATCCGGCGACAAGTACATCGGCGTATGCACGATGATGGTAACGATGCCGGGGTTGCCGATGTTCGGGCATGGTCAGATCGAAGGTTTCACGGAGAAATACGGCATGGAGTTCAGTCGTGCGTATCTCGACGAGACGCCGAACGCCGAGCTCGTCGAGCGTCACGAAGCAGAGATATTCCCGCTGTTGAAAAAACGGCACGTATTCGCGGATGTCGAACGGTTTTTCCTGTACGACCTTGTCGGTGACGATGGGTCGGCGAGAGAGAATGTTTTCGTGTACAGCAACAGCACCGGGACCGAACACGCGCTCATCGCGTACAACAATGCGTACGAGCGCGCATGGGGCTGGGTTCACACGTCCGTCGAGTTCGTTGAAAAGGACTCTGCGGGCGGTCGTGCGCATCGCCGCGATCATCTTGGTACGGCTTTGGGGCTCACCGATGACTACCGGAGGTTCTGCCTGTTGCGCGAACAGCGTACCGGGTTATGGTACATCCGGAACTCCCATGAGATATTCGAGCGTGGGTTTTTCCTGAACCTCGATGGCTACCGGAGTCAGGTGTTTCTCGACATATACGAGGTTGTCGACACCGACGAAGCGTATTACGCGCGGCTCGCCGATTCGTTGGCGGGAGCGGGAACTCCCAACATCGCCGACGCGGTTCGCGAGGTAGCGTATAAGCCGCTGTACGACTCGCTATTCTCATTTGCCAACTCAGCTCTGATACGACGGCTTGCGGGAATCGTTACCGAGGACGAGCAGCTCACGCGTGACGACGAGGATGCGCTCGTCGCCAAGTATCGCGACTTTCTCGTTGTCGCGCTTCAGCATACTATCAGCGACGCGTTGCCGGACGAGGTGGCCGAGCAGTTTCGCCTGCTTCTCCGCGGCTTGATCGCCGTTCCGCTACTGAAACTCGCGAAGCCTCCCAAGGAACTCGCGACCGCGTTCAAACGCGCGCTCAGTAAGTTCTTTGTCAAGTTGAAGGAGGACTCGGCGGTATCGTACATGCTCGCGACGTACGTTCTCGTCGCGCCGCTTCACACCGTGTTCTGTAGCGGCGATCCGGAAGGCTGTTTCGCGTCCGACGGAATCACCGAAGAGTGGGCGCTTCACACGCACTTCGCGCGGATCATGCCGGCGGTTCCCGAGAGCGATCCCGAAGTCTGGCGCGAACTTTTCACAATCCTGATTCGCCACGGCGGGTGGTTCGCCGACCGCGACGCCGTGAAATCCGACCGTATCCTCGCCTCGAGCGCGATCACGCGGTTTTTTTCGGATCCGACGGTTACGTCGTTTCTCGCCTTCAACCGGTACGACGGCGTCGAGTGGTTCAACAAGGAAAGGTGCTCTGCGTTCCTCTGGTGGATGTACGCGACCTCTTTCCTTTCGATTCTTCCCCGGCCCGAGGCCGCGGCCGACGTCGTGAGGACCCATGTGTGTTACGCGATGTGGGATGCCGCGCTGAAAGGTTCAGCCTACCAGACCGAACGATTTCTGACCTTGTTGTCACCTCCGATCACTCCCGACGACGAGTCACCGGCCATCGAGGCCGCGATCGCCGAGAGTACCGATGCTCGCGAGACCGGGGATAAAAGGGGCGCCAAGAAGACACAAAACAAAAAGACGGAAGCCCGGGATAACCGCAAACAACAGGAGTAATCCAACGATGACCACCGGCCGGTACGTTTTTTCGCCCGGGTCGTATGACGTCGGCCCGACCGGAACGGCGCACGTCGCGTTTATCTGTCGGGCTCTTCAGGAGGCCGCGTCGAGAAATGCCGCCGAACTCGGATTCGGGTACTCCGACATGATCGACGAGGCCCTGATTTGGGTGCTTGTACGGTTACGCGTCGTGATCGATCGGGTCCCCGAGTGGAACGAAGAGATCACGGTCGAGACGTGGCCGTCCGGAACAAACCGCCTGACCGCGTATCGCGATTTTCGCGTGACGTCGTCCGACGGCTCCGCGATCGCGATCGCCGATACTGCGTGGATCGCCGTGAACCACGAGACCCGGCGTCCGGTTCGGATGGACTCGGTTATCGAGCACCCGGCGGTGGGCCCCCGTTTGATTGGCGGCGAGCTGCCGCGCGTCTCCCCCGGCACGCCCGTCGAGATCGGTGAGCAATTCACGGTCCGGTACAGTCACATCGACCGGCACAACCACGTCAATAACGTGCGGTACATCGACTGGATCCTCGACGCCTACCCGCCTGAGCACCACGCGGCTCATGAAGTAAAGGAACTCACGGTAGCATTCACCGCGGAAACCCGATACGGCGATCACGTACAGGTCGAACGGTGCGACGGAGAGCCTGCGATCGTAACGGTTCGCCATGTCGACGGTGAGCCGGCTGCGTCGGGCTCGATCGTCTGGAGACCGATTCCACCCGATGTCCGCATCGCCGACGCCTCCGAGCCGTGATCCTACGACAATGTGTGAAGTGGTTCGGGCGTGATTTCTTTGAGGAAGATGTGCGTGTACTGTCCTGACGGTTCGGGCGTGTCCTCCGGCTCCTCGATCGGTGCGGTGCCGTGTCCACGCGAGAAAAAGAACATAATGTCGGACATGTCGGCGTACGAATCGGTCAACACGAACCGAAAAAAAAGACGGTCGGGGTCGAGTTTGTGTTTGTGGCCGACGTAGTTTACCGACCCCGGGTCAGTGATCGCGCGAAGCGTGTGGCGGACGCCGCCGTAGTACGCGCGGCGGCGCGTGACCAGGTTGAGAGTCTTGGCCTGATCGAGCACGTACACCTCAAAAACGCCGCCGCGCGCGGGCACCATTCCATTAATAACCGACCGGTCGGCCTTGAGAAACCTCGACCAGTACAGCGTGAAGTATGCCGCGTCTCTCTTTATCATCTTCCGCACGCCTGGTTCCATACCCGAACAGGATACAGTACGAGCGGCGAGTTTACAATGCATGCTGAATCGGTACAGTATGCCGCATGGATACTTGGAACGCCGAAACAATTTGCACGCTGCTCAGAGAAGCAGGCCGAGTCGCCGTCGAACGGCGAGGTGATCTCAGCGTCTCGACCAAAGACAACGACACGATCGTCACCGACGCCGACGTCGAGATCGAACGTGTCCTTGTCTCGCATCTCGAAGACGAGGCGCGTGGAGTGTACGTTCTCGGCGAAGAGACCGTGTACGGTCGCAGCGCGTCGTACTTCTCGCGAGCGCTGACCGAGACCGCGTGGGTGCTCGACCCGATCGACGGTACCGTACCGTTTACCGCGGGTCTCCCGACGTGGGGCGTCAGCATCGGGCTCATGAAGCACGGAAGACTCGTCGACGGCGCGATCTACCTTCCGGACTCCGGAATCGTGTACGTGACGTCGGACCGAACCGTCCTTACCGGCGTCATGGCGCCCGGCGACGATACCGTCCGACTCACGCCTGCCGTCAAACCGACCCCGCACCGGCCCGGGATAGTAACCGTCTCGCAAACGATCGCGAAGAGCGGCGTATACGACGGTCCGGCGTCCGTGCACTCGATCGGATCGTGTGTTTTTTCGATCGTCGGGCTTCTTGCCGGATGGTACCTTGGGTACACGGCAAAAGTCAGGCTCTGGGATATCGCGGGTGGGATCCCGCTGCTCGACAAACTCGGTTTTTCGATGAAGTTGGCGACCGGCGCGGATCTCGGATGCGCCGTGACGCCGGAGACGTACGTTCTGGTACACGGTGACACGGACAGCCTCAAGATCCCCGAACACGTGTTTTTGGCCCCCGACGACGAAAGCTGCGCCGCGCTGATCGCCGCGTGCCACGAGTCGAAACCCGGAACGTTCGACGCGTCCGACGAGTGATCGGCCGGTTTACGGCGCCCGCCTACGTCGAACCGATCACCGCGTCGAGCCGTTCCCGCATGTCGTCGGGAATATGCACGGTCGTAGCCGCGAAGTTTTCGTCGACGTGAGTCGGGCTCGACGCCTTCGGGATCGTCACGACACCGGGTTGTCCGATTAGCCACGCGATCGCGAGTTGAGCGGGCGTACAGCCGAGCTTCTCGGCGGCGTCGAGCACCGTCGTCGGTGCCGTCGTATCGGTGAGCGCCTTCCTCTCGACCGGCCGGTACGCGACGATCGTAACGTCGTGTTTTTCGCAGAGCGTGCGCATCCGGTCGTCGACCGTCTCGCGTTTCAGAAGGCTGTAGTGAACCTGGTTCGCGACGATCGGGTGTTTCGAGAGTCCGATCGCCTCTTCGAGCTGCACAGTCGTGAAGTTGCTGACGCCGATCATCTTCGTGAGGCCCGCGTCGACCGCGTCGTTCAGACCGCCGATGTACTCTGCCATCGGGATCGCGTCCCACGGCGCGTGCACGTACAAGAGGTCGATCACGTCGAGCCTGAGTTTGCGTAGGCTCTCGGTCGCCGCGTGTGGAACGGCGTTCCTGAGGCTGTGGCTGCGCCAGACTTTTGTCGCGATGAACAGGCTCTCGCGGTC
>PXBQ01000249.1 GCA_003566875.1 Spirochaetaceae bacterium
GGACCGACAGTCGAGGTGCTCGCGCGCGATCCGGCTCGAAACCGCCGCCTGGCGTGGGCTGAACCACAGCCCAAGCTTCATCCCGTACCGCTCGAGTTTTTCCCGGATCGGCTCGAGTCCGTCCGGGAAAAAAACCAGGTTGACCGACCACTCGCCGGTCTTCCCGTACCACCCGGTGTCGATCACAAACACGTCGATCCCCATCCGGTGCGCCACGTCGATCTCCGCGAGAATTCTCTCGCGCTTCATCGTGTCGAGATACTTGCCGTGCTCCCACGCCTGGTGCCGCTCCTGGTAGTTCCACGTGTTGTAGAAGATGTCCGGCTTGCGCGACTCAGCGTTCGGCGAAAGGTCGCGGAGCACGAACTCGCGGAAGCGCGCCGCGAGCTCATCGTGCCCCTTCGAACCGACCGCGAGATCGAACCAGACACTCTCGAACGCGGCGTCGCCTTCGATCGCCAGTCCGTCGGCGAAGGTGCTTTTTGCCTCTTCGAGCACACACGCGGTACGATCGAAGCGGTACCGGAGAAACGCGTCGGGCGTCTGCGATCCGTGTTCGAACGCGATCAGAGCGACCGCGCCGGGCTGTTCGCCGGAACCTAACGTCGCGCGGATGATCGGACCCATGCGCTCGGCACCGTTCTCGATCTCCGCCGGCGTGACCGCGCGTTCGCGCGGACGGTACGAGTGAACCATCTCGTCGAATTCGCTGAGCGTGACCTCGACAAAATCGGAGCACGTTTCGCACGAGAGGCCGAGATACCGAACTCTGTGTTTCGTGCGCGTCATCCGAGCGCGTGTGTGGCTCGAGCCGTTAGCGGCCGCGCCGAGCGTGTACCGGAAACGCACGACCGGGTTGTCGGGAGTCGTTCGGAGAGTCAGAGCGAACGTAACGCCCGGCTCGACCGCCGCGCCGTTCGCGTCGATCCATTCGTCGGTCTCGATCCGGTGTTCGACGACCGTGCCGTGGCGAGCCACCGGCTCCGAAATCAAGTCAAGCGCCTTCCCGTCCGGGGAGAGCAGTCGGCCGTCGATCTCGAACGCCGGCAGCACGATCGGGAGAGAAAACGCGATGTCCTTTCGGTTGTAGTACCACCGCGTCGAATCGGCTCCGGTTGAAAGCGAATAGTCATTCTGCTCGATTTTCACAGTCGGCCTCGCACGCATCCGTTTGTCTTTGCCGAACCGTATCCGAAATTCCGAACTCCGGCAATGCGCTGCGATGGGGCCGGTTATCCGGCGAGTCCGACGGTGACCAAACCTGCGACGATCAAAGCCGTCCCGATCACCCGAGGCCCTGTCAGCCGTTCCCGCAGAAAAGTTACGGCGAAAACGAGCCCGATCGGGAGGCTCATCTGGCGAAACGCGACGACGTACGAGACGTTGTCGACGAACCCATACGCGATCAGAACCAGCGCGTACGCGCCGATGATCCCGATCCCGGCGGCGATTGCGTCGCGTATCGAGATCGACCGTACGTCTGCGGCCACGCGTCGTGGACCGCGTATGAGCAGGCCCGCAGCCAGCAGAAAAAGCGCCGCGGAGAGCGACTCGAAGAAACCGTAGATAACGGGTGCTTCGATACTCGCGCCGTGTGCGGCACCGGCCGCCACCGTGTTGCGATAGATGTTCAGCGCCGCGTTGTCGACGATCGAGTACCCGGTCGTGCCGACTCCCGCGAGAAAAGCGAATGCGGGCCATCTCCCGCGGAACGCGCTCCACGAAAAGGTCGAAAACGAAGCGTGTGGAATTACCAACATACCGATTGTTACGCCGACCATACCGCCGATCGCGACCGGTGACAGCGGCGTCCCGTGCCCGAGCGCCGTTGTGACCACAGGGACCAGAAGCACAGGCAAAGCACGCGCGAACGGATACGCGACAGACATGTCGCCGGTCTTGTACGCTCCCGCGAGTCCCGTGAAGTACAGCATCTGGAAGAATCCTGCGGGAATCAACAACAGAAGAACCACACCGGGAATCAGCGCAGCAGTCGCGTGCCACCACACCACGACCGGCGCGAGCACCACCACGCCGGTCAGGCTCGCGACAAGGTAGAACGCGACCGCCGGGCGCGTTCTCCTACCCAGCGCGTTCCAGCCCGCGTGAACTAACGCAGAGACGACTAGAACAAAAAGCGCGGTCAGCGACATATGCCGCTCATCGTGCCGCGCACTCGGCGTGCATTTTTTTGCGGCTCACGCCTCGAAGTACACGCCGCCGGCCTCGAGCGCGGCTCGGAGATCCGCGTACGGAAGCTCGCGTGAAGCGATACCGCGTTCCGCGCAGATCGCCGCCGCCGTTCCCGCCGCCTGACCGTGCCCCATGCACGACACCGTGTTCCGCGTCGACATGTGTGCCTCCCAATCCGAGGTGATCATCATGCCTGTCGCAAATAGATTCGAGATGCCCGAGACCAGGAGCGCGCGGTACGGGGTCCCGTACGTGCCGCCGTTCCGGATCTTTATCCGCGGCGCGCAGTCGTGAAAACCGTACACCATAACGTCGTCGTCGAAGTGTTTCCCACCTACGACGTCGTCGACCGAGATATCGTAGTCGCACGTGATGCATCGCCCGCGTCGGATGCAGAGAGTCGGGCTCGTGCGCGCGATAAA
>PXBQ01000230.1 GCA_003566875.1 Spirochaetaceae bacterium
CAAGTCGGACAACGAGACGATGATGGCACTCCAGAGAAAAAAGGGGTACCGGATCGTCGGTAAGATGGTGGTGCTCGGACGGCCTGTGTTCCGTCGATCGCGCGTGAGCGTACGCCCGCGTGAGCTCGATCTTACGAAAGACGGAGCGTGGCTCGCGGAGAAGGTCTCGGCGCGGTACGGTGCCACGCATTTTTTCCCGACTGCATTCGAAGGCCGATACGTGACCGAGCCGATGCAGAAAACCGGGCTTTTTTCGTGTTACTGCGCCGAAGACGGCGAGTCGTTCGCGTCGATCGGACTTTTCCGCGTCAACCGGACAATGCTCACGCGAGTACTCCGGTTGCCCGGCGCGTACCGGATCGCGCGCCCGATCCTCGAGGCCGTCGCGCGTATTATCGCGGTGCCGCGTATCCCGCAAGAGGGAGGGACCGTGTCGTACTGCCACGTGTTCAACCACATCGCCGAAGGTCCACGCGGCGTCGAACTGTGGCGTGAGTTGATCCGCCACGCGAACAACCTGGCTCTCGATGAAGGCGCATCGCTTCTGATGTCCGCGTTCGACGAAAGTGACTCGCTCCTGCCGGCGTTTGCGCGCGGCGCGATCAACCGGATCGAGTACCTGCTTGGGTGTCGCGCACTCAACGGCGACCTGCCCGAGATCCTCTCGCCGTACTACCCCGATATTCGCGACATGATGTAACGGCGACCGAACGCCGCCGATTCCTCACTTCGTCTCGACGTTCGGTGCCGATGTCCGGCCGAAGGCCTTTTTCTTCTCGACTCGTGCCGCGTACACCGCGCCGGCGGCGACCCAAGCCGCGAAGACGCCGAGAAACACGAAACCGTTCCGGTGGCTACCCAGATCGACGAGCAGGATTGCGACGATCACGAGACAGAGGATGAGCCCTGCGATCGGAGCGGCGTAGTACAGCGCGCCTTTGAGCGGCACGGTCGTGAGCCGGTACAACTCCGGATGATGCTTCCTGATCCGTAAAGCTGCGCCCATGACCGGCACGAGGATGATGATCCCGCCGAGCGACGCGAACACCGCGAACGTCTCGACGCGCTCCCCGGCGACGATCAACGCGAGACTCGAAACGACAAAAATGATCGTCAAGAGCCTGTGCGGCGTTCCAAAGCGTGCGCCGATCTTCGCGATAGCGGGTGGGAAAAGTCCGTCTTCGGTGATGACGATCAGGCTTTTTGTGCCCCAGAGGTACGTCGCGTTCAGCGTCGTGATGACCGCGAGGAAGCCTCCACCAAGCACAAAGTAGGCAAACGTGGGGCCCGAGAGAAACCGCCCGGCGACCGCGACGAGCGTCGTGTCGACGTCCGGGGACCACTCGGTAACGCCGGCCGCGACGATCCCGATCACGACGTAGAAAGCCGTCACGAGCGGAATCGATATCAGAAACGATCGGGGGATGTTCTTTCGGGGATCGATTATCTCGTCGCCGAGTTCGACCGCCGCGTTCGCGCCGAGCACCGTGAACGTCAGAATCGACGCGGCGACCGCGAAGCCGCCGACTCCTCCCGGAAAGAACGGCGTGAAGTTCTCGATCGCGACGTGAGGAAGACCGAGACCCGAGAACATTAGAAGCGCGAGCAGAAGCAGACCGACCAGAATCGCCTGGATCCAGATCGCGATCTGAGCGCCGAGCAGATTTGTGAGGTAGAAGATAGCCAGGAGCGCGATCGCAACAGGGATCCGCGGGAGATCCGGAATCATCGCCTGGAGAAACTGCGTTCCGGTCAGAGCGTAGAGCGGAAACATCCCGAGCACCGCGCCGAGCACGTACGCCCACACGCCGGTGAACGCCGCGACCGGAGAGAAAAACCGCGAGCCGTAGTAGTACGTGCCGCCCGAGATCGGCACCGCCGACGCGAGCATCGCCAGAACCACCATCGCGAGCGCGACAGGAACCGCGGCGGCGACAAACGCGAGCGGCAACGATGGGCCGGTCATCGCGAGTGCGATCCCGGTGAGCGCAAAAATCCCGGCGCCGATCGATTGTCCGACCTCGATCCCGACCAGGTGACCGAGCGAGATCGTTCGTTTCAGGTTCTGGCGTTCAGACATCGGTGGCCTCCGGTCGAAACGGTTTGATCGCTACGATACCCGCTTGGGCGGACGTTCGCAACACCAAACCTGCAACTTGGGCGCGTTTGTGGACAGATCATAGAGCAACGACTCAAAGCACGCCATTCGGCTTGACATACCCCAGGGGGGTATAGTATATTCTCCGTGAGACTGCGACAATAATGCGCGCAGCTCGCGGAGGATAATATGGGACACGGCAGGCCGGAGACCGAAAAGACACACAAAAACACCGACGGGGTAATCGCGGTCGAGCAGATCGACGCTTCGACTCTCGCCGGCGAAAACCGGTCCGACACGGACGCGTCGCCCGAACTCGAGCGCCGAAGTTACCGGCTGATCGGGATGAGCTGCGCGAGTTGCGCGCGTTCGATCGAGACGACTCTGCAGGCGACGCTTGGTGTCCGGTCGGTGACTGTGAACTACGCGTCCGAGAAGGCCGTCGTCGAACTCGATCCGTCTCAGTTGACGGACGACGACGTGGTCGCCGCGATACGCTCGGCCGGGTA
>PXBQ01000175.1 GCA_003566875.1 Spirochaetaceae bacterium
AGAGAACCGGGACGAAAAACGCCGAAACCGGCGCGATTTTTTCCTCGAGAACGTCGGCGACGTCGGTCCGCGAAAACGCGAGTCCCATCGTGTACGCACCGATGATCGCCGCGACGCCGAAGGTCTCGAAAACGCCCGATACGATGAGCGTGATCGCGATCGCGATGATCGCGAACACCGTCGGACTACCGTGGTCGCGAAAAGACCGCGCGACGCGTGGCGCTGTCATGACGACGAGTATAAATCCGCCAATCAAGACCAATAGAGCGATCACCGCGACCGGCAAAGCGGTGATAAACGCGGCTGCGGGCGCCGTTGAATCTCCTATCGGGCCCATAGCCATCGCGATCGCGAGCACGATGATCGCGAGCCCGTCCTGCAGCAGCGAACTGCCGACGATCGCGGCACCTTCGGGAGTCCCGATTCGGTGTTGCGAACTCATAATCCGTGCCTGGACGCCGAGTGACGTCGAGACCGAGAGAGCTGCGAAGAAGAATACACGACGATCGCCGATCTCAAATCCCATGATAGCGACCGCGACGAGTACCCCGACGAGAAGCGACGCGACGCTGCTTCCGATCGCGATCGCGATTCCCCGTGGACGCATCCGCGCGAACAGGCTCGGGTCGGACTCGACCCCGACCGCGAGAATGTGAATCACCGCGCCGACGGCTGCAAACCCATATAACGGAGTCGACACCGAGAACGGGCCAACGGCGAGAGGGATTAACCCGTCGGAGAATCCGGGCAGAGCGACCGAACCGAGCGCGTACGGACTCAACACGAGCCCCGCGCTCACCTCCCCGAGCAGCGACGGCAGCTTGATTTTTTTGGCGATGCTGCCGGCGGCCTTTGCCGCGAGGATGATCACACCGAGCTGCACGATGAGTCGGGTCACTTCGTGAGCAATCGCGATATGCTGAATTCCCTCGAGCCCAAAGACCGGAAACGCGACGCCGAGAAGAACCAGCAGCGGCAAAAGCCGGCGCACGTATCTCACCGCTCTTCACGACTCCGGGCTGCGCGGCGCGGCGGGCATTTCGATGGGTCGGTGAAGTGGAAACACCGAGGCTTGCAGTCGACGCAGAGCGCGATCTTCTCCGGCGTTCCGGCGATCGTTTTTGCGGCCCACGCCTGGTCGGCAAGAATCGCCCGCCCAACCGCGATCATGTCGGCGATATCGGCGTCGAGAGCCTCTTCGGCCTGCGCGGGCGTTTTAATGTCTCCGACGCCGATCACCGGAACGTCGAGGCACGACTTTGTCGCGCGCGCGAGCTCGAGGGTCTGCGACCATCGCCCGGGGGAGTCTATGTTCGGGAGCGAACCCGCGTGAGAGATGTCGAGCAATTCGACGCCCGCTTCGGCCAGCCGAAGCGCCGCCGCACATCCGTCGTCTTGCGTGAGCGGCGGTGTCCCCCCGTCGACCACGCCGAGTCGGACCGCGACGATAACCGGTCGGTCCGCCGCGCGCGCCTCTTCCCTCACGGTCCGGACGCACTCGGTCAAAAAACGAACCCTGTTTTCGAGCTCACCGCCCCACTCGTCGTTCCGTTTATTCGTCGACGGCGAGAGAAACTGGCTACCGAGATAGCCGTGCGCGCCGTGGATCTCGATCACGTCGAACCCCGCGGCGATACACCGGCGCGCGGCGATTCCAAAATCGGCGATTATTTTCTCGATTTGCGATCCGGAGAGGACAACCGCCGAGTCCGGCGTCTTTTCGGTGTGCGACGGGACCAGGATCGGGAGCCCGCCGTTTTTCTCCGCGTTCGTTCGTCCGCCCGCGTGGTGAATCTGGATTCCGGCGACCGCGCCCGAGTCATGAATCGTCGCAGCGAGCCGTGCCAAACCTTCGACGTGTTCGTCCGACCAGGCGCCGATCTGAGTCGCGGCGAGCCGACCTTCGGGCGACACGGCGGTCGCCTCGACGATACACAGACCGGGACCCGCGCTCCGGGCGTAGTGCGCGACGTGCTCGTCGGTGACCAGCCCATCGAGCCCGGCTTTCCATATCACCAACGGCGGCATGACGATCCTGTTCGGTATCGTTACTCGGCCCACCCGAATCGGAGAGAGAAGGTATTCGTACGACATACGCCATAGTATGCACCAAACGTCGCTATGCATCAAATGCCGCGACGTGTGAGTCTTAGCTCTCCGTTGCGGGGCTTTCGGTGTTCTCCGATGTGGCTTCACCGCCCGTGACTTTTCCCATTACGAAGAACGCTGCGACCATGAACACGACCGCGTACAGGAAGATCATGCGCAGCCCGACCTCATGCCCGAAGCGAGCCTCGAACAGGTCGGTCAGCGCGCCCGACAACGGCGGTGAGGTGATCGCCGCGCCCTGCGAGAAAAAGTAGTACAGCCCCGTGTAGATTCCCATGTTTCCGAAGTGCGCCATCTGCCATAACATCGGGAACGAGTTTGTCACGACCGATCCCCAGAACATCCCGAAGAAGAACAACAGGACGAGGAACGTTACCCACGCGGCAAACGACGACAGACCCAACGCAGCCGTTACCGGATGGTGGAAAAACACCAGGAGAAGAATGACCGACACCCCGGCGAGACAGAATCGGATCACGCGCTTCCTGCCGACGCG
>PXBQ01000338.1 GCA_003566875.1 Spirochaetaceae bacterium
AGTTATCGCAGTCCGCAGCTCGTACGAGAGGGCGCCCATTGCGCGGGCTATCTCAGCCGATTGATCGAGCAATACGCGCGCCTCGGCGGTGTTCCCGGACGCGTGGGAAAGAAGCGAGCGGACTCGATAGAGTTCCGGGGCGAAGAGCCGCTCGCCACCTTGAATCTCATCTATCGCTGTATCGAGCTCGCGCCGCGCGGCATCGAACTCACCGTCCTCAATATGTATTCGCGCGAGCATCGAACGACTCATCGATCGAATGAAGAAACAACCGGCCGCTTCCATGCCGCGAATGCCTTGCCGAATCTCCTCGATTCCCTCATCCCGGCGCCCTGCCTCTGTCAGTGCCCACCCATGAAAGGCACGGCCGATCGAGCCGAACATGAGCAAATGCCCTTCGCCGGAGAGCGAGATGCCGCTCTCGGTCATCTCGAGCACTTCCGCGACTCTGCCGCAGAACACACGGACGAGGGTCCCAAAGCTCAGTGAGTAGACGATACTCATCCGGTGAGACGAGTCGTGCAGCAGCGCGTGTAGGCGATCCTGGGTCGCAACGGCACGATCCGGGTATCCTCGTAGCCACTCCACGAGCGCGAGGTACGAAAGAAATGTCGTCGCCGGGTCATGCCCGTAGAGGTAGGCGTTCGATCGGTGAGCATCCGGGTTGTAGAGCGCGTAACCGTCGCGGATCACCTCCTCGCCTTCGCGGATTCGCCCGTTATGTATGAGCGCGCAACCAAAGGCCCGCTTCGCTTCCAGCAACTCCGATGCCTTCGCCGATTCCGCGGACATCGAAACGAGACGCTCTGAGAGTTCGATCGCCCGCGAGATATGCCCACGGATCAAGGTATAGCGGAGTAGACCAAAAACCGCAGCAAACGTGAGCGTCGAACGGTTTGCCGGATCGGCGAGTTCATCCGCGCGCCGATAGACATCGCTGGTCGCCTCCGAGCCATATCCGGTCGTCGCCGTGACGGGCACGCCGAGCGTCACCAGGATCTCGAGCTCTCCCTGTCTGCGCTTCTCTCCTGGAGGCCAGGTCCGCACAATCTCCAGCGCGCGCTCGAGCAGCGCGATCGCGCCTTCATTGTCGCTCGCGCGGATCGCTTTTCGCCCGGACTCGATCAGGAAGCGGACAGCCAGAGGTTCGGTTCCGGCCACCTCGTAGTGGTGCGCGATCTGTTCGAAGTAGGGCTCGACTCTGTCACCGCGTACGCGCCTGAGTTCTTCGGCAGCGCGCCAATGGAGTGTCTTGAGCTGGGCATCAGGTATGCCGCGGTACACGGCATCTCGGGTGAACACATGACGAAAGGCGTACTCGCGCCGCGGAACGGTGCGCTCCTCTTGCACGAAGGCCAGATCCTCAAGCTGCAGCAGCGCGGATTCGACGTCGGTCTGCTCATCGACCATTCCTGCCAGGATCGACGTGTCGAAGATCCGTCCAAGGATCGATGCGCACCGCAGGACGCGTTGCACGCCCGCCGGGAGGCGGTCGGTGTTCGCGCGGATGACACTCTCCACGCTTTGAGGCACGAGCAGCGACGGCGTATCGCCGGTGGCTATCCAGCCGTGCTTCCGGCGAACGAGCACCCCGCGGTCGATAAGCGATCGCGTGATCTCCTCCACGTAGAACGGGTTCCCCTGCGCCCGCTCCACGACGAATGACTCGATCTCTTCAGGTACCGAACCGCATCCGAGCAGCTGTTGGACCATCGTGCGACATTCCGGATCGCTGAGCTCTTCGAGCCGGATCTCTACGTGTTCACCGGGACACTTCCTCCTCGCAGTCGCCGACAAATGGCGGCATCGATGCGCGGGATCGGGTCGATAGATGCAGATAATCCCAATGGGCATGGCCGTCTCGGTCGTCTGCGGCAGGGCCTCCATCATATACGAAATGAGTTCGAGGGAGAGCGCGTCCGCCCAGTGAAGATCCTCGAGTACCAGGACCAGCGGTCTGATCCGAGCCAGGGAAGTGAGGTACGCGGTTATCGCCTGAAACGCCGCGGCACGCGCAGTCTCCGGGTTTTCGGGATCGCGCTCCTGCGGATCCGCACCGTCGGCGCCGGCCGACATAAGCCGTACGAAACGTGCGTTCATCTCGTCGCACTCGGTGTCGGTCAGCAGGTCGCTTCGGCGCAGCTCTGCAAGCGACTCGCCGATCCGTTGCTCAACCCCGGCAGGATCGAGTTGGGGCGGCAGGTTCAGGTGGCCCTTCAACATGTCCAGAAACGGCCAGTATCCTGCCGCCACACCGAGATCGAGGCACCGGCCGCGCAGCACCGTGATCTCGGGACCGGGCTCCGACGAGGCAAGACTCAGAGACTCGCCGACCAAGCGGCTCTTGCCGACGCCTGCGGTCCCGGTGAGGGTTATGATGCGCGCGGCGCCGTCGCGAACCGACGCGATCGCACTATGCAGGCACGCGAACTCCAACCGTCGGCCGACGAGCGGCGTCTGAAACCCCGCGGCCCGACGGACGTGGCGCGGGTCGTCGTGGAGCGACCGCACATGCCGGAAAGGAGGATCTCCTCGGCCGGACCGACGGGCCGCGTATCGCACCGATGCGCGCGTCGCGCGGAAAGTCGCCTCCGACACGACGATC
>PXBQ01000566.1 GCA_003566875.1 Spirochaetaceae bacterium
AGATGTACTCAACCCCTTCCTTCTGTATCACGTCCACGATTATTTCTGCCCCGGTCTTTTTCTGTTTTGCCATTCCGCGATCTCCTCCTTTAGAGTTAGCTAAATAATATGTGACTCCGGTAATTGTGTCAATAAAAAAACGAAAAAAAGGTTATGTTTTGATCTGGTCAAGAATGATACTCATTATTTGGGATGTAATCTCGGCATACATTCCTTTCATATAAATTTTTATCTATTTAGTCTGTGTTTTTTACCGCAAAAAATGCAGATCTTAATCGATGGAGATACGTTATAGATGGAAAATGGCTTGTCCACCGCGGGGGATAGTCTCGGTCGCTGTGAATCGGTTTCTTTGTGCTGACCTAAAGCAAAACTCCGTAGTATATTGGGTGCGTCATCAAGAAGCAAAGACTGGAGAGTAAAAAAATGAAGGAAAAGCGACGTGCGTGTGTTGTAGGTGGTGGGTTCGGCGGCTTAACAACCGCGGCCCTTCTCGCGCGATCCGGCTGGAAAGTGACATTGGTCGAGAAGAACTCCGAGCTTGGTGGTCGCGCGCGGGCGTGGCACGAAAAAGGCTTCGTGTTCGACATGGGCCCATCGTGGTACCTCATGCCGGAGGTGTTCGAGCAGTTTTTCGCGTACTTCGGCGAAAAACGTGAGAATTTTTACGCGCTGAACCGATTGGACCCGTACTATCGAGTTTTTTGGGACGATGGATCGGTAGACATCACTCCGGATATCGAGAAAACGCGAGCGACTTTCGCGACGTTTGAGCCGAACGGCGACGAAAAGCTCACGCGTTACATGGCGGGCGCGAAGTACAAGTACGACATCGCGATGAAGGAATTTCTGTACCGCGACTACAAGAACGTCTTTCAGTTTTTAAACAAGAGAATTCTGCTCGAAGGGACCAAGATGAACATTTTTTCGGGGCTCGACTCGTTCGTGCGTCGATACTTCACGAGTGACCGTGCGGCGCAGATTCTCGAGTACGCGATGGTTTTCCTCGGGAGCAGCCCGAAGAATGCCCCCGCGTTGTACTCAATTATGTCGCACGTCGATCTCGATCTTGGGGTGTTTTTCCCACAAGGTGGTATGACTTCGGTCGTCTCGGGGCTTTCTCGACTCGCCGAGTCACTCGGGGTCGAGATCAGAACATCAAGCCCTGTCACGCGTCTCGCGGTCACCGGTGGACGAGTAGACGCGGTCAAGACCGAGAACGATACGATTCCGTGCGACCTGGCCGTCGTGAACGCCGACTACGCGTTCGCCGAGTCGCGACTCTTGCCTCCCGAGTATCGGACGTACTCGGAAAAGTACTGGAACAAGCGCACGTGGGCGCCGTCGATGTTCATACTGTACCTCGGGCTCTCGAAAAAACTCGCGAAAACGGTCCACCACAACCTGTACTTTTCGACTCCCTGGGACGATCATTTCGACACAATTTTCAAAAACCCGGCGTGGCCCGAAAACCCGTCGTACTACGTAAGCTGCGCATCGTACGACGATCCCACGGTCGCGCCCGAAGGCCACGAAAACGTGTTCTTTTTGGTCCCCGTAGCGCCGGGGCTCGAGGACACCGACGAGATCCGGGAGAAGTACGCGGAGAAAATTCTCGACCATTTTGAGCGGCTTACCGGAGAAACGATTCGAGATTCGATCATCATCCGCCGAGTATATTCGCACCGGGATTTTGCGGCGGATTACAACGCGTTCAAAGGGTCCGCACTCGGACTTGCGCATACTCTCAATCAAACCGCCGTGTTCCGGCCTGGGCACCGCAGCAAGCGGGTCGGTAATCTGTATTACTCAGGCCAGTACACGCATCCGGGCGTCGGAGTACCGATGACGTTTATCGCGTCACAGGTCGTGTCGAATTTGATCGATAAGGATCAGCGATGAAACCTCGCGCGCAATCGGTGCACAAAACCGCGTTCAAACGTGGGAGTCGAACGTACTTCAACTCGAGTTTGTTTTTTCCACGGGCGGTACGCGACGATGTATTCGTTTTGTATGGTTTTGTTCGCACCGCGGACAACTACGTCGATGCCGTTCCACAGGACGCGGCCGGATTTCGGTCATTCCGGGAGCGGTATGACCGTGCGGTTCGTGGACAGAAGAGCGGCGATGTTATCGTCGATTCGTTTGTCGAGTTGATGAGGCGCACGTCGATCGAACGCGTCTGGGTCGATGCCTTTCTCGACGCGATGGCCGCGGACCTCAAAAAAAACCGTTACGCGACAATCGACGAGACCATCGCGTACATGTACGGCAGCGCGGAGGTCGTCGGCCTGTTCATGTGCGCGATCCTCGGACTCCCGGAACGACTCCACGATCAGGCAAAACTGCTCGGCCGCTCGATGCAGATTATCAACTTCGTACGAGATATCGCCGAGGACAACGAGTTCGACCGCACGTACCTGCCGATCGACGAAACGCGGCTTCCGGACCTGAACGAGGCATCCGCTTCGGCCGATCCCGATGAGTTTCGCCATTTCATCATGCGACAACTCGCGCGATACGCGGAGTGGCGCCGTAGCGCGAACGGTGCGTTTGCCGCGATCCCTCGCCGGTACATGGTACCGATCAAGACCGCCGCGGAGATGTACGACTGGACTGCGGAGCGGATCCGGCGCGATCCTTTTATCGTGTATCGAAAGAAGGTCAAGCCGTCGCGTTTGCGTATCTTCAGCCGCGTTCTTGCGAACACGTTAACCCGGAGGTGACATGGCTACTTATCTCGAAACAACGCGCGGCGCGATAATAGCGCGTCTCAACGATGTGCTTTCCGCCGATGCCGATGTCTTTTTGGACGTGAACGGTTGGGGCGCCGACGTCTCGCGTAGACTCGTGAGTTACATGAGACCGGGTAAGATGATTCGCGGAGCGTTGACGGTGCTCTCGACACAAATGTACTCGGGAGATTACGCGCCCGCGCTCGACGCGGCAGTTTCGATGGAGCTTATTCAGGCGTTTCTTTTAATCCACGACGACATTATGGACCGTGACACGGTGCGGCGCGGCAATCCGTCGGTTCATCGCCAGTACGAGCTGTACTCGGACAAGCAAGACATTCCAGATCGCGCGCACTTCGGCGTCTCGATGGCGATCTGTGCGGGAGACGTCGCGGTTCTTCGAGCGTTCGACCTGGTGTCGCGTCTCGCGATCCCCGATGGGATCGTTCGTACGGTAATCGGTACGATCGCACGCGAAATAGCAACCGTCGGGCTCGCCCAGATGGGCGACGTATACTTCGGTGCGTCCGGGTACGAGCCTTCGGAAGCAGAGATCCTCGACGTCTACCGGTACAAGACCGCGCGTTACACGTTCTCGCTTCCGTTGATGACCGGCGCGACGATCGCGGGTTGTGACACCGGGACGGTCGAGTCGCTCGGTACGCTCGGGGAACACGTCGGTATCGCGTTTCAGATCCGGGACGATGAACTCGGGATGATGGGAACCGCAGATGAAATCGGAAAACCCGTCGGTACCGACATCGTAGAGAACAAAAAAACGCTGTTGAGATCCTGCCTTTTCTCTGCGCTCGATAACACGCCGCAACACGATACGATCCGCGCCGTGTTCGGCGGCGCTCGGGTGTCACACGACCAGATAGAGCTTGTGCGCGACGCAGTTCGTTCGACCGGTGCTCTCGATCGTGCGGCTCGGAAGGCGAATGAACACGTCGCTGCGGCCGAGGCTCTCGTCCGCGATCTTGTGGTCCCAAACCCCGAGCTTCGCGAGACTTTGAACGATGTCATCCGTTACGCGGTCACGAGGCGAGTATGAGGACCGAAAAAGAAACACGCGACGAGCGGCCGATCGCGGTCTTGTTCGATATGGATGGCGTAATCGTCGATTCGGAAAACATTCTCGCGGAAGCCGCGATCGAGATGTTTGCCGAACACGGCGTCCATGTTGAGGCCGACGATTTTCATCCGTTCCGCGGGATGGGAGAAAACGCTTATCTCGGCGGGGTTGCAAAACAGCATTCGGCGGCGCTCGATATCAGTGTCGCAAAGGCGCGGACGTACGAGCTGTACCGCCGGCGCGTCGCGGGACGGCTCACCGCGCTACCCGGCGCAAAAGAGTTGATCGAGTTCTGCCGGCTAAACGGGCTCAAGACGGCGCTCGCGTCGAGCGCGGACGCCGAAAAGGTACTCCCGAGTCTTGAGGCGATCGGCGTCTCGCGCGACCGGTTTGATACGATCATCACGGGAGAAGACGTCGAACGAAAGAAGCCGTATCCCGACATTTATCTTCTCGCGGCCGAGAGAATCGGAGTCGATCCGCGGCGGTGCATCGTCGTGGAGGATGCCATCAGCGGCGTCGAGGCGGCGATCGCTGCTGGGGCACGGTGTCTTGCGGTGACGACGAGTTATCCACGCGAGAAACTCAAGCGGGCTCACTGGATCGTGGATTCGCTACTCGAGGCCCCAACCGACGCGTTTGTGTAGCAGGCGCGCCTCTGCGTGACCATCGACAAAAACAGCTCGTGCACCCGCGTATCGTCGGTTAGTTCGGGATGAAACGTCGCGCAGAGACAACGCGACGATCGAACGAGCACCGGATGGTCTTCGTGATGCGCCAGAACTTCAACGTCGGGCCCCGTCGCGCGGATAATCGGTGCGCGGATAAACACGCCACGGACCGCAGGGGAACCGAGTTCGCCGGATACGATGTCGGCTTCAAAGCTATCGACCTGGCGGCCGTACGCGTTCCTCTCGATCGTAACGTCGATCAATCCCAGCGTTAACTGTTCGCTCTCGCGTATTCTGCGCGCGCATAGAATGGCGCCCGCGCACGTTCCAAAGATCGGAAATTCCGCCGCCCGAATCGGTTCGAGCAGGCCAAACCTCTCGATCAACATTCCGATCGTCGTGCTCTCGCCGCCCGGAATCACGAGACCGTCGAGGCTCGCAATATCCGCGACAGACCGTACGGCGACAGTCCGCGCGCCGATCGTGCGAAACATCGCGTCGTGGCGCGCGTAGTCGCCCTGAAACGAGAGAATCCCGATCGATACCACGGTCTTACCAGCCACGACCCGCGATTTTTGTGGTTGCGTCCATCGATGCAACACTTACGCCCATCATCGGTTCGCCGAGGCCCGCGGAAATGTCCGCAAGTTTCGCTGGGTCGTCGTAGTTGGCAACCGCGTCGACGATCGCGCGGGCGCGTCCGACCGGGTCCGACGACTTGAAAATGCCCGAACCGACAAAGACCGCCTCGGCGCCCAACTGAATCATGAGCGCGGCGTCGGCCGGAGTCGCGACGCCGCCCGCCGAGAAGTTCGGTACCGGCAGACGACCGGTCTCAGCGACCTCGCACACAAGTTCGTACGGAGCGCCGAGGTCCTTCGCCGCCGTCATGAGTTCTTCGCGACGGAGCGTCGTGAGTCGCCGGATCTCGTCGGTTAAAGTGCGCATATGCCGAACCGCTTCGACAATGTCGCCGGTACCCGCTTCGCCTTTGGTCCGGATCATCGCGGCCCCTTCGCCGATTCGGCGGAGCGCCTCGCCGAGATCCCGGCAGCCGCACACGAAAGGAACCACGAACTCGTGTTTCTCAACGTGGTACATCTCGTCGGCCGGCGTCAGGACTTCGCTCTCGTCGATGAAGTCGACTCCGAGAGCCTCGAGAATTCGCGCTTCGACGAAATGCCCAATCCGGCACTTCGCCATGACGGGAATGGTCACGGCCTTTTGAATCTCCCGTATCATAGCGGGATCCGACATGCGCGCCACGCCGCCGTGCGCGCGAATGTCGGCAGGGACACGCTCGAGTGCCATTACAGCTTGAGCTCCGGCCTCCGCGGCAATCTTTGCTTGTTCGACGTTTGTGACATCCATGATGACGCCACCTTTTAACATCTCGGCCAAGCCGACCTTGGTCCGCCACGTCGCCTTTTGTCGTGCCGACCAACTGCCGTGACTATTCTTTTGTGTCTCGTCGCCGTTTTTCCGAGTGTTTTCGCTCATATCGTCTCCTCTGGGACCCTTTTGTTTGTTGGTGGTACCGCCACGACACCGGAAGTCTTCCGACGGGCAGTATCGCTACAGTATGTGAGAATGATCGCGTAGTCAACACGAGTTTGCTACCACCCGTGGACAACCCTATACGACCGGCTTGTCTCGCATGTACCGCACCGTGGTAGAATATACTCGTGAAAAGGCGCGACGACGAGACAACCGACGATATTCCTGCGAGGGTCACACACGTTCAACACCGGATAGGTGAGGCCGCTCGGCGCGCCGGACGTTCACCCGATGACGTCACGCTAATGGTCGTCGGAAAGACGTTTCCGTTTTGTGATATCGCGCGCGCGGTCGACGCCGGAGTCGAATACGTTGGGGAGAACCGAGTGCAGGAGGCGGAGGACAAATACACGAATCCTGATCGGTCTTTTCAGCTCCACTTGATCGGACACCTTCAATCAAACAAGGCGCGGCGCGTCCCTGGGTTGTTCTCGTGCGTCCAGTCAGTCGATTCGGTGCGTATCGCGCGCGCCCTCGACCAAGCAGTCGCCTCGGATGAGTCGCGGGGCGCGGAACCGATCGAGATCATGCTGCAACTCAACGTGTCCCACGAATCGACCAAATTCGGATTTACCGATGAGTCCGAGCTGCGGCGGGCTCTCGATACGATCTTGACTCTCAAACACGTCCGGCCGACCGGCTTGATGGCGATCGGACCGTTCACCGACGACGAGCGGGCGATCAGAGCGGCGTTTCGAGCCGCGTTTGCCTGTTTTTCGACTGTTCGTGAGTCGCGCGTATCGAATCAATTTTGCCGTTTGTCGATCGGAATGAGCGACGACTTTGAACTCGCCATCGAAGAAGGCTCGACCTTCGTCCGGATCGGATCGGCGATACTCGGCAGGCGCGCACAATGAAACGAATTCTCGGACTGTTTTTGCTCTTCATCTTAACCGCTGCGGTTACCCCGGCAGCTGAACCGGAACCATATACCAGGGACGAGTTTCCCGAGTGGGTGCTCAACGTCCGCCGCAGTGAGATAATCGCGTTTGGAGCGCTGCCGGTCGCGCTGTTGGTGTCCAACTTACTGTACGATCTCGGACGGTTTGTCGTGAAGAGCGTCGAAGCCCGCCGGCTCGATCCTCAATACGCTCCATGGTTCTTCGGACCGCCGAGTAAACCACCGCTGTCGCCGGATGAGAAGAAAGTCGTGTTTTCGATCGGCGTCTCGCTTTCGATCGGAGTCGCGGTCGCCGACTATCTGCTCGGCCGTCGAGAGACGGCCGGCGCCGACGGTAGAGACCGCTAATCCCGATGGAACGGACGTTTTCGGTCATCCTCGACGACGAAACATGGGTAGGAGAGCGAATCGACCGCTACCTTGCCGAGGGTCTCGGGATCGGATCAAGGAGCCAGATCAAGGCGCGCATCACCGCGCTCTCGGTCAACGGGACCGACGCAAAACTCAGCCGTATTCTCGTCCACGGGGACACGATCAATGCGACAATACGCGATCCTCAGACCCCTGTTTACGCGCCGAAAGAGATGGACCTCACGGTGTTGTACGAGGATCACTCGGTGCTCGTCGTGGAGAAAGAGGCGGGCGTGGTTGTTCATCCCGGCGCCGGGCATCACGATCAAACGCTGATTCAGGGTGTGATGTTTCGCCGGCTCGAGATGGCCGGGGCTTTCGAGGACGGCACCCGCCCCGGCGTCGTGCACCGACTCGACAAAGACACCTCGGGCGTGATCATCGTTGCCAAGACTCCCGAAGCGCTCGCACAGCTCGCCGATCAGTTCCAGAAACGTGAAACGAAAAAAACGTACCTCACGATCGTACACGGTCGACCGAGGAAAAGAACAGGAGTGATCGACGCACGAATCGGGCGCGACCCGAAACACCGCCAACGCTTCACGGTAGTTTCCGAAGGCGGGAAGCGCGCGAAAACGACGTACCACGTCGTGCGGAGCTGGGGCGATTACTCGTTGATCGCGGCGTCTCCAGTTACCGGTCGTACTCACCAGATCCGGGTTCACCTTCTTTCGATCGGCTGCCCGGTCATCGGTGACACGGTGTACGGGCGAAAAGCCGACAACCTCCCGGAAATCGGACTCGCACTACACGCGTATATGCTCGGGATAACGCTCCCGGGGGAAAAGACTCCGACTTTGTTCCGGACGCGTTTCCCGCAGCGTTTTCGTCGAGTGATCGATGAACTCAACCGTCGTCCGAGCCGGCGAGCAAAGGGTTGAACGTGCGCTCTATCTCCGCCGTTGACGGCGGCCCGCGGTGCGGGAAGATCGGCGTGTACCCCGGAAACTTGGCGAGCTTCTCGCTTAACCCCGGCACCACGAGTGCGTGCACGAACGAGTCTATTTCCTCGCCGACCATGCCGGCCTCCAACAGATCGCCGGTAAACAGCCACGGACCTATCCGGTAAATCACCGAACTCGAGGCGATCTCGTTTACGCCGAGTACGCCAACGCCGATATCGCCGAGCGTGAGTTCGGCCCCCGGAACCACGGATTCACACCGAACACCGTGAAACGATGCGACAGCCGCGTACAGCTCGATCTCGTATACCTTTGCGATCGTCGAGATACTGCGGGCAAAGACCTCGTCAGGGTGCGTGAGCAGCACCGAACGCACGTATAAGCCGTTTTTCTCTATCAGTTCGAGAAAAGGTACGTCGAGTACAAAAGGATCGATCAGTACCGCGTCACCAGGCGTGTCGGGTGCGATGAGGTACGAGTTCCTACCGCCGGATGTGCGAACAAAGACCGTCATCTCGGCTCCTGCGCCGACGGGAAAACCGCTTCTTCCTGATTCGAGTTGCGAAACGTCACATCGCCGAACGTCGCGTTTTTGAAAGTTGTGTCGCGCACGTTACAGTTGGCAAATCGAACCTCGTCGAGCGATGCGCCGACGAAACGCGTTCTTTCAAGATCCGAGTCGACGACCGACACGCGGTTACACCGAGATCCGACAAAATTGCAGAGCGGGAGTTCGACGTTGTAGAATACACAGTCGCGAAGAACCGTGCCGCCAAAAACGCACGCCGAAAAAAACGACGCCGAAAACGCACAATCGATGAATTCCGCGAAGTCGAAGAAACAGAGACTCGCCTCAAGATCGGTAAACCGGCATCCGACGAACGATGCGCGCGAAAACGCGCACCGGTCTAGCCGGAGGCCGTCGAACGAAACCGTCGGAAATCGCACTCCGCTCCAGTTTGCCGAGACGTGTTCGGATACGCTCGAAAGCTGAGTCTTGACAGCCGCGACGTACTCGCTCTTGTCCTCGATGTGTTCAAAGCATGTCTGCGCCCCGCTCACGCGTGTGCTCGGGCACCCGGGCGTGAGACACGCAACCAACGGAAACATAGGACAACGGTATCGCATCGGCGCGGACAAAGCAAGCTCAGCAGCCACGCTTGTCGCCAAGCCGGCTTCGTGCGTCGTCGGCGTAGGGCCGGCGCATTTTTCAGCCCCTCTGCGAAAGCTTGCGTAATACGCGGCGGTGAGGCTACTATCGGGTATGGCCACGTGTTTTTCATGCGGGAAGGAATTCCCGTACGGGTTCCGGGTGTACCGGAATACCCATTGTCCGGTCTGCGACGCGGATGCAAAGGTATGTCTGAACTGCCGCTTCTACTCGCCCGGCGCGCACTGGGACTGTTCGGAAACCGTCGACGACGAGGTCAAGGACAAGGACCGCGCAAACTTCTGCGATTTTTTCGTGCTCGGTCGCGACGGTGGGCCCGACTCGCGGGAGACGGAAAAAAAGAACTCGGCTCGCGACGCGTTCAAAGGGTTGTTCGGCGATGAGTGAGACTGCCGCGGAGCCCACGCCCGCGGCGACCGTTGTGTTCCTCGACTCGGGCGTCGGGGGGCTTCCGTACATGGCGGCGTATCGCGCCGCGAGTCGTGCATCGCGTCTTGTGTACGTCGCCGATCGTGCGAATTTTCCGTACGGCGAGAAGTCCGCGGATGAGGTTTCGCAGCGCATAGCCGACGTTGTGTCGCGCGTGATCTCCCGTATCGGCCCCGCGGTGATCGTCATTGCGTGCAACACCGCGTCGGTAACAGCGCTCGGGCATCTGCGCGCACGCTTCTGCATTCCGTTTGTCGGCGTCGTCCCGGCGGTGAAACCCGCCGCACTCGTGACCGGAAACCGACGGATCGGCGTGCTCGCAACGCAGCGAACCGTCGACGATCCGTACGTCGCCGACCTGATTCGCCGATTTGCCGACGGGTGCCATGTTCAGCTTGTGCCGGCTCCTGACCTCATCGATCGAATCGAAAGCGGTACGATCGACGGAGCCGATCTCGACGGTATTCTCGAGCAACCCGTGCGGTCCCTGCACGCTGCGCGCGTCGATACCGTCGTTCTCGGATGCACGCATTTTGTGCATATCGAGGCGGCGATCTCGCGCGCGCTCGGTGACGGGATTCGTGTCGTCGACTCGGTCGATGGAGTCGTTCGCCAGACGAGCCGAGTCCTCGAAAACGTCTCTCCTCCGAATCCGACGAACGTGCAGACGCTTTCGGTGGACTCTCTTTTTATTACGGGAGTCGACGACCGGACCGAACGGCTGTATCGCGGGTTTTCCTCGGCATTTTCACTGCATTTCTCGGGTGCTCTGTAATGACGGGGGTCGTTCTGTACGGAATCAACAATATTTTTTCCGTTCGCGCCGAAGGGCGCATCTTCGAGTGCCGGATCAAAGGAAAAAAACTGCGCGACCGGGACGATTATAACGTGATCACCGCGGGTGATCACGTTGAGATACAGGCCGACATGAATGATCCGCGAAAAGCGTCGATTCTTGCGGTATCACCGAGGCGAAACGCCTTGATGAGGTGGAACAAAAAACGTTTGAGCCGCCAAATCGTCGCGGCGAATCTTGACCGTGTCCTGTGCGTCGCTTCGCTCGGAGTCCCGCCGTTTCGGCCGCGATTCATCGACCGGGTGATCGTCGCGGCGGAATCCGAGGCGATACCGTGCTCGATCGTCGTGAACAAGGTCGACGTCGGGACCGCCGACGATGTCAAACAGCGGATCCACGTCTACCGGGAACTCGGTTACGCCGTTTTCGAGACGTCGTGTCTCACGGGCGAAGGGATCGATCAGGTTCGAGGCGCCACCGCGACCGGTGTGACGGCTACGTTCGGACAGAGCGGCGCGGGCAAATCGAGTTTGATTCGGCTTCTCGTCGCGGGTGCCGAGCCACGAATCGGCGAGGTCTCGGAAAAGTACGAACGCGGACGCCACACGACCAACGTCTCGGCAATGTGGGAGCGCGACGACGGCTCGTGTGTAATAGACACCCCGGGAGTTCGCGAACTCGACATATCGCACCTCGAGCCTGCGGTTGTCGGCGCGGCGTTTCGCGAGTTTCTCGAGCCCGCGACCCGATGTGAGTTTTCCCCGTGCACGCATCGTCATGAACCCGAGTGTGGTGTTCGCGAAGCGGTCGCGCGCGGGGAAATTCACCCCGACCGATACGAGAGTTACCTGAGGATTCTTGTCGAGCGAGAAGAATCGCAGGGTTTGAGCCGGAGGACACAATGGACGCCCACACGATAGAACTGCTCGAGTTTGAGCGTATCCGCGAAACGGTCGGCGAGTACTGCCTGACCGAGGAGGCGCGCTCCGGCTTGAAAACGTTCGACTTTGTGACCGATCGGGGTGAACTAACCGTG
>PXBQ01000378.1 GCA_003566875.1 Spirochaetaceae bacterium
ACACGGATTCTCGATGAACGTGATCGCGTGCGACCCGAACGTCTCGGGGCTTCCCGGCATCCCGGACCTCGCGATGTGCTCCCTCGACGACCTGCTCGCGCAATCGGACATCGTCACGCTGCACGTGCCGGCGAAACCCGACACGATCGGGATGATCGGAGCCGCGCAGTTCAAGACGATGAAAAACACCGCGTACCTGATCAACGCGGCGCGCGGCCAGATCGTCGATGAGGCCGCTCTCGTCGACGCGCTTCGGTCGGGTTCGATCGCGGGCGCGGGGATCGATGTCTTCACAGACGAGCCGCCGGAAAAAGACCACCCGCTCTTTTCTCTCCCCAACGTCGTCGTCCAACCGCACAGCGCGGCGCTCACGCGAGAGAGCACCGTGAGAATGGCGCTCCACGCGGCGATGGGCATCGACGACGTGCTGTCCGGCAGGACGCCGAAATGGGCCGCGAACGATCCGGTACCGGAGAGACATTTATGAACAACACGTTGCAGGGCAAAGTTGTGATCATCACGGGTGCGAGCTCAGGTATCGGAGCGGCCACCGCCCGCCTGCTTTCCCGGCTCGGGTGTCGTGTCGCGCTGGCGTCGCGGTCTGAAGGACGATTGCGGGAACTTGCCGAGGAACTCGGAACCGAAGCGATTGCGATCACGACCGACGTCACAAAAGCATCGGACGTCAGACGAATGGTTCAGCAGACCGTTGACCGGTTCGGCCGGATCGACGCGCTGCTCGCAAACGCGGGCATCTACATTCCCGGGAAAATCTCGGATGGCGATCCCGACGCGTGGGCGAACCTGGTCGATGTGAACGTGAACGGTGTTCTCCGGTGCGTGCACGCGGTACTGCCGATCATGGCGCAACAACACAGCGGAGACATTCTTGTCACGAGTTCGATCTCCGGGTTCATCGACATTCCGTGGGAGCCCGTGTACAGCGCGTCGAAACACGCGATCCAAGCGTTCGTGCACACGCTCAGACGGCAGGTCGCGCCCGATGGAATCAGGGTCGGATCGATCGCGCCGGGCATGGTCGCGAACGAGCTCTGGGGCTTCACGTCGCCGAAAGAGATCGAAGAGAAGGTAGCGGAACGCGCGAGCATCCGGTCCGAGGATGTCGCCGAGGCGATCGCGTTCATGCTGTCGCGCCCGCCCCACGTTACGATCCGCGATCTGGTGATGCTGCCGCAAAATCAGGATCTGTAGCCTCGCATCCACTCGAGAGTTCGTCGACACCGAATCATCCCGCGTTGTAAGATGCTTCCATGGAAAAAAGAAACGGACGACCGCGGGAGTACAACATTTCTCCTGCTCCGGGTTACAAGTCGGAGGAACTCGGTTTCCGCGCCGCGTGGCTCGCCGAGCTCAGGGAGCGCGTGATCGACCAGATATCGTGGCTGCCTCCGAACGCGCTCAACTACGTATCGGGCGATACGAAACTCTCGATCGCGCGGCTCGCTCGCCATCTCGCGTGGGCGGAGGCGACGTGGTTCGGAAAGGCCGGGGGGCCCGAACCGGCGGCCGACCTCGCAGAGCTTCTGAGCGTCGACGCTCTGAGCGGGTTTTCAGCCGATCCGGTGCCCGCCGACTCGGCCGAACCGCTGGTCGCGGCGATCCGTCGTATCGGCGAGGAAGTCGCCGAGCCGACGCTGAGAGCCGCCTCGGACATCGATTCGGTCGTGCTCGAGGACGGGACGACTATGCGCGGGATCGTGATGCATCTCGAGTGCCACTGGCTCTACCACAGCGGTCACATCGGCCTCCTGGCGTTCGAGTGCGGTTACGACTACACGTGGCGCGCAAACCGGCCGTACGCACCAAATCCTCCCGGGCCGCGGTAGTTCCCACGGCCGGTTGCGACTCCGTCGGCATCCGGAATATCATTTGGGTATGGAAACACGAATACTCGGGAAAACGGGTCTGTCGGTCAGCCGGCTCGGAGTCGGGATGGCGGAGATCGGATTTGAGCTCACGGCCACCGACGTGAAACACGCGGCCGACGTGCTGAACGCCGCTCTCGACGCGGGCGTAACGTTCCTCGACACCGCGGCGTGTTACGACGTGAGCGAGGAGCTTCTCGGCCGCGCGGTCTCGGCGCGCAGACGCGACTACACGCTCGCGACGAAGTGCGGCCACGTGACCGGCGGATACGCCGGCGAGGCGTGGACGCGCGCGACGATCCGCGACAGCATCGACCGAAGCCTCAAACGCTTGAATACCGATGTGATCGATATCGTACAGCTCCACAGCTGCAGCGTAGAGGTGCTCGAGCAAGGAGACGCGATCGACGAGCTCGAGAAGGCGCGCGACGCGGGGAAGACACGGTTCATCGGGTACTCGGGGGACAACGACGCGGCGATGTACGCGGTCAAGTCGGGCAGGTTCGATACGCTTCAGACGAGTTTCAACCTGCTCGATCAAAACGCGCGGTACGATCTCCTCGCCGAGGCAAAAAAAAGGAACATGGGCGTGATCGCGAAACGACCGATCGCAAACGGCGCGTGGGGCGCGACGAAGAGCCCGAGCGAGTACGCGGCCGAGTACTTCGCGCGGTACCAGACGATTGTGGGCGACGGCCCGATCGCCGGACT
>PXBQ01000088.1 GCA_003566875.1 Spirochaetaceae bacterium
CGCCGCGGTCCCGCCGATCGAAGGTCTCGCCGAGGCCGGATTCCTCACGAACCGCGACGTTTTCAACCTCGAGGCACTGCCGCGGTCGCTCGCGATTCTCGGCGCGGGGCCGATCGGCGTCGAACTCGGTCAGGCGTTTCGGCGGCTCGGGTCCGAGGTAACGATTATCGATATGGCCGAGCGGATTCTCCCGCGTGACGACGCGGAGATCTCGGCGGTTGTCGCGCACAGACTCGAGCGCGAAGGCGTGCAGACGGTCCTGAGCGCGCGGGTCGAGCGCGTGTCGCTCTCGAACGGGAAAAAAGTAATCGAGTTCGCGTCGCCTGAGGGGCTCGCACAGCCCCTCCCTTCGGTCACGACCGACGAGATTCTCGTCGCTGCCGGTCGCGTCGCGAACACCGACGAACTCAACCTCGCCGCGGCCGGTATCGAGGCGGGCCGAGGCGGATACATCGCGGTCGACAAAAAGCTCCGCACGAGCGTACGGCACATCTACGCGATCGGTGACTGCAACGGGTCGTTTCCGTTTACACACGTCGCGGGAGCCGAAGCGGCGCTCGTCGTGCGGCGGGTCGCGCTTCACGCCGGGGGTTCGATAGATTACCGGGCGGTGCCGTGGGTCAGTTACACCGATCCCGAACTCGCGTCGGTCGGTCACACCGAGGAGACGGCCGCAGGTGCCGGTATCGAACACCGCGTCGTGCGGCAGAGCTTCTCGGTTCTCGATCGCGCGCACGCCGAGGAAGCGACCGACGGTCTGATGAAAGTGGTGCTCGGGAAACGCGATCGCGTGATCGGCGTTCAGATCGTGGCCCCGGGCGCCGGCGAGCTGATCGGCCCCGCGCTGCACGCGGTCACGCACCGGTGGAAGTTCGCCGCTCTGCGCTCGGTGATCACGCCGTACCCGACGATGGGGGAGGTGTACTCGCGAGTCGTCTCGACGCAACTCGCGCCGAAGCTTTTCAACAATCGCGCGCGCGGTATCCTGCGGTTTCTCTTCCGGTACAGGGGACCCGGGCCGCAACCCGCCGCTTCGGCCGGGCATCACGAGGAGTAATGAATGAGCGAAAAGAATAAACAATCCTTTTTCAAACGAAACGCGCGTCTTTTGGTTTTTGTCGTCGCGATCGCCGCTATGCTGGGAATCGGCTGGTGGCTCGAAGCGCCTCGGCACCTTCAGACCGCGCTCACGTGGGTCGACGGCCTCGGGTTCTGGGGCCCTGTGGTGTACGTCGGTCTCTACATCGCGATCTGCGTATTCATGATTCCGGGCTCGATCCTCACGCTCGGCGCGGGCGCGGTGTTCGGGGTGCTCCGCGGCTTCGTGTACACGTCGATCGGGTCGACGATCGGCGCGACGGTCGCTTTTGTACTGGGCCGGTTCTTCCTGCGTGACTGGGTGCAGAAGAAAGCCGCAACGAATCCACGCATCGCCGCGATCGACGACGCGGTCGGGAAAGAAGGCGCGAAGGTCATCTTCCTGCTGCGTCTCTCGCCGCTCGTTCCGTTCAGTATCTCGAACTACGTGTACGGACTCACGAAGGTGAAGCTCCCGAGTTACGTACTCGCGTCGTGGCTCGGGATGATTCCCGGCACCCTGTTGTACGTCTATATCGGCTCGCTCGCGCGACGGTTCGCGGAGCTCGGCGCCGCGCAGCACACGACGTCGACCGCGGAGTGGGCGTTGTACGTCGTCGGCCTGCTCGCGACGGTTCTCGCGACGATCCGCGTCACGATCGTCGCGCGCCGCGCTCTGAGCCGAAGCATGAAACTCGACGACGTAGCGGCCGATGAACCGACCGGCACGACGTGAGAAGTAAACGCCGCGCGCGCCGATCGGGACCTTCTCGACGCGCAGACCTACTGAGGCTCACACTCCGCTGCTTTCCGCCCGCTCGGCCGACGTACCCGTCGGTCGCGAAGTACATGGTGTAGCAACGCATCGCGTTGCCTGCCCTCCGTATTTCCACTAAGATCATGAGGAGAATGTCTCGATCACAACCCGACTGGTCACCGGCGAGTTGGCGCGGATTCCCCGCGACTCAGCAACCGACGTACGAAAACCACGCGGACCTGACCCGCGTCGAAGAGCAAATCGCAACGTACCCTCCTCTTGTTTTTGCGCAGGAGGCTTCCGCGCTCCGCGAGCAGCTCGCGCGTGTCGCCGGCGGCAACGCGTTCCTGCTGCACGGGGGTGACTGCGCCGAGAGCTTCTCGGAGTTTTCCGCGCCGCGGATCCGCGACCTCTTCAAGGTGTTGCTCCAGATGGCGGTCGTGCTCACGTTCGGCGCGTCGGTGCCGGTCGTGAAGGTCGCGCGGATGGCCGGGCAGTACGCGAAACCGCGGTCCTCCGAGTTCGAACAGCGCGACGGGGTCCGGCTTCCGAGCTACCGCGGCGACATCGTCAACGCGATCGGGTTCGACGCCGACGCGCGCCGCCCGGATCCAGACAGGATGATCACCGCGTATCACCAATCGGCCGCGACGCTCAATCTGCTGCGCGCGTACGCGCAGGGCGGCCTCGCGGATCTGCACGAGGTCGCGCGGTGGAACATGGCGTTCGTCGAGAACAATCCGCTCAAGAGCCGGTACC
>PXBQ01000191.1 GCA_003566875.1 Spirochaetaceae bacterium
CGGCGTGGGGAAATCGTTGGTTGCGACGAACCTCGCCATCGCATTGGGGCAAGCGGGAAAACGAGTCGTTCTCGCCGATTTGGATCTCGGAGGGTCGAACTTGCATCTGATGCTCGGATTGAATTTATCCGGAGCCGGCATCGGAAGCTTCATTACGTCCGAAAAAAAAGTGTTCGCCGACATCGTCGTCGAGACCGAGTATGAGAACGTTTCGTTCATCGCGGGCGACAACGAGATACCCGGTATCGCGAACCTTACGACGTCGCAGAAGCGGATGTTGATCAGCCGGCTTCGTGCTCTCGACACCGAGTATCTGATTCTCGACCTTGGTGCCGGAAGCAGCTTCAACGTTATGGATTTTTTTCTGATGTCGGGGCGCGGTTTGATTGTCACTTCGCCGACTCCTACCGCCACGGTAAATGCGTACGTGTTTCTGAAGAATGTCATGTTTCGTATTCTCAACAACTCGTTCAAGAAAAAGAGCGCCGCGGCGGCGTATCTCGAGTCGCTCCGGAAAGACGGTTCGCCGGAGCTTCAGCGTGTGTACATCCCCGCGGTGATCGAGAAGGTCAAGAAGATTGACCCCGAGAGCCACGCGGCGTACATCGCGAACGCGAGCCGGTTTGTTCCTCGTCTCGTCATGAACATGGTCGAAGACCCCAGAGATGCCGACAAGGCCAACCGTCTGCGGCGATCGTGCCAACAGTATCTCGGAATTGACCTCGAGTATTACGGCGTGATCTACCGCGACGATCTCCAGGATATCGCGCTGGGCTCGAAGCTTCCGATTATCGTCTACAAACCGAACTCGGTGCTCGCTCAAGGGATTTACCGAATCGCCGACAAGATGATCGAAGACAACACGCTGGGCGAACAGTCCGACGGAGACAGCCCGTTGGAGTACGACGTAATCGACGAGAGTTACGAGGAAGCCGGTATGCAGGCTGCGGCCGACTTCGAGGCCAAGATGGAGTACGTCGAGGAGCTGCTCCATACCGGGGCCCTTTCCACGGGCGACCTCGTCGAGACCGTGAAGTCACAACAGATCGAAATCCAGCACCTAAAAAAGGAAAACGCGCTGTTGAAGTCCAAGATCGTCAAGGCGATCGGACGAGGCGTACGGATTTAGAATGGCTGTACACGGTACGTTTTCGGTCGAGATCGATGTCTCCGGCATGAAGGCCGACCTCGTTATCAAGTCGTCGCCCGACGCGCCCGAGATAACCGTCGAGGCGGTCGGGAAGGAACTCGAGCGTAAAGGGGTGCGCTCCGCTCGCTCGGCGGCCGATATCGGCGAGGTGCTCGCGCGTGCCGCGACCGATGGCGCCGATAGACTCACCGTGTGCGAAGGCGTACCGCCTGAGAACGGGCGGTCGGAGTCCGTCGAGTGGGAGGACATCGCGGTCCCACCCGATTTTGCCGATGTCGCAGAGCAGATACTCTCGGCGGCGCAGGTCCCCACATTCTCGATCGAGAAGAAAAAGAAGATCACCGAGAAGAAGCCGGTAACGACAAAGTCGCGTATACCGTTCGTGAAGCCGAAGACCGAAATGGTCGACGTCGTACGGACCGAAAACGTGCGCGAGTCCGTCTACGTCGACCCTTCTGTACAAAAAACGGGGTTTGCCGACGAAGGTGCGGTGATCGGTACGATCCTGCCGTACTCACCCGGAAAACCCGGGAAAAACGTGTACGGCTCTGCGGTTCAACCTGTGCCACCCGCCGATCCACATTTTCACCTGGGCCCGGGCATCAAAAAAAACGGGCGTGACCTCGTCTCGGTGTACGCCGGGTTCATCCGCATTGGGCGGAACTGGGCCGACATCGTCCCGTACTCGAGGCACGACTGGAGGATCATCGTCTCTCCCGACAAGGCGTCGTGTTCGCTCGCGATCGAACACGGCCACGAGGACGCCCCGGTCCCCGACACGGCCGAAGTAATCGACGCTGCCCGTGCAGCGGGGTGCCCGATCGAGTCGCTGCTCGAGGAAGACAGTATCGCGACGGTTATCCGCGACGCTATCGGCGCCGGGCGAACCGAGCACATCCCGATCTCGAAAAACCAGGACTCGGTGATCGAGCTGGAGATCGGCGACGATCGATTAACCGCCGTGCTCAATCTGCGGAAAGGCCGTGGCACCGGCCGACATCTGCTCCTGAAGGAGATCGGTGCAGCGATCCGTGGAGCCGGCCTCAGGAACCTCGACAACGACAGAATCAAAGAGGATATCACGACGTTCTATGCGAGCGCGGAGACCGAGCTTGTCGGGTATGTTCTCGCGGAAGGCACGCCGCCTACGCGCGGAACCGATCAGTCGATCGAGTACACCGTTCGGTTCCTCGACGCCGAGCGCACCGAGCAGCATCTCGCGTCGGTCGCGAGTCGCGGTGATCTTCTCCGCGAGATGACGTCGCTTCCCGTCTTTCCGTTTGACGCGGTGGAACGAGTCGCGTTTGTCGAACAAGATCAGCGCGTCGCCGAGATCACTCCGGCGACCGTCGGCTCACCCGGTGTCGACGTGTACGGAGCGGTGATCCCGGGGATCGGTGGGCAGGAGCTGCCGTTACAACTGTTCGAGGACATCGAGCGAACACAGAACTTACTCGTGTCGCGTAGAAAAGGCGTGCTCGACCTCGGGACCGTTGACGACCGGATTGCGCTTCGCGTACGCCCGCACGAGGACGCGTGTGTCAACATCGTGATAGCCGAAGACAGAATGACCGCGTACATTCGGATCACGAAGGACGAGGGCGGCGGCCGTCCGCTCTCGATGGATGCGGTCCGCGCGGAAATCGAGAAGAGCGGCGTCACGTACGGCATACGCGATGATATTCTCGAGTCTGCACTCGAACAGGCCCGTGACGATGGGGAGGTCAACGGCGTGCCGTTTGCTTTCGGCGAGCCGGCCGTCGGTGGGGACGGCCGGAAGTTTCGGTGGTGCATCGCGTACGCGCCCGGTCGGAACGTCACGATTCGCCCCGATGGAACCGCCGACTACAAGAACGCACCGCGGTTCACGACCGTGCGCGAGGGCACCGAGATCGCCGAGCTTCTGCCGTCGACGGGCGAGCCGATTCCCGGCACCGATGTCTCGGGTCGTGCGATTCCCGCGCCCGAAACGCCCGACGATACGATCGAGGCGGCGAACCACGTTGAGCCCCGCGACGAAGACGATGGGCGTCGCGTGTTTATCGCCGAGTGCGACGGCGAGCTCGCGTTCAACGGCAAGCGGATGGAGATTCGCCCGGGGCACGCGGTCGCGGGGAACGTCGGCGCCGCGACCGGCAACATCCGTTTCCCCGGGTCGGTTTCGGTCGCCGGGGCGGTCGAGTCGGGGTACTTCATCGTATCGGGCGGCGAAGTCCGGATCTCGGACACGATCGAGGCGGCTCTCGTCTCGGCTGAGCTCGATATCGCGATCGCCGGCGGAATCCAGGGTGGCGGCAAAGCCGTGGTACGCACCAAACGTGGTGTCGTCGCGACGTTCATCGAGCAGGCGACAGTGCTTGCGGTCGCAGACGTGATGGTCAAGAATACCATTCTCAGGTGCGCGATCAAGTGCAATGGTCGCGTTGTTGTCGCGGGTGATCGAGGCGGGATCGTCGGCGGGACGGTCCGTGCGAGGCGCGGCCTCGACGTTGCGAGCCTCGGGAACAGCGCGGGGGTCAAGACGACGATCTCCTTTGGACAAGATTACCTGATTGCCGACAGAATCGAAAGCGAGCAGAAAGAGATCGAAAAACTGAAAGGCGAGATCGTCTCGATCGATGCGGCGTTGGGCAGGGCAGGTTCCGACGTCAAATCGTTCTCGGAACTCAAGACTCGGAAGGTCAAGGCGATGAAAATGATGGAGAAGCGAGGTTCGCGCGTGTTTCTCCTGAGAGAAAAGTTTGAGCAGCACTTCGCTTCGGAGGTCAAAATCCGTGGCACTTTGTACCCCGGGGTCGTCATCGAGAGCCATGGGCGGTATTATGAAGCAGCCTCGCCGAAGAAAAAGATCGAGATCGTGTTCGACGAGCAGACGGGTCGGTTAATAGATCGGCCGCTCGCATAATACGGCCTCTTGAATGAGGAGTCATACGTGTTATACATAGAGTATCCCAGCTGGATTTCACCGTTCGTGTTGCCGGGCCTCCCGATCCGGTGGTACGGCCTGATGTACCTCGCCGCATTTGCCACCACGTACTTCTTGTTTGTTCGTCAGATCAAGGAAAAAAAAGTCCCGACCGATCCGGATTCGGTTCTGAATTTGTTTTTCTGGGCGATTGTCGGACTGCTGATCGGCGCGCGTGTTTTCTCGGCTCTTGTGTACGAACCCAGCGGGCGATTCCTCTCGCGTCCGTGGCTGATATTCTGGCCGTTCGACGAGAACATGACGTTCACTGGACTCCAGGGAATGAGCTACCATGGGGGGTTTCTCGGGGCGCTGATCGCCGTGGTCGTGTACACCCGAGTGAAGAAGATCGATACGTTGGCATGGGGCGATATGCTCGCCACGGGTATTCCGCTGGGCTTCACGTTCGGCCGACTCGGGAATTTCATCAACGGCGAGCTATACGGCCGTGTCACGACCGCGCCGTGGGGAATGATATTCCCGAACGCGCGACGCCTCCCGACATCGGAGCCGTGGGTTGTCGAGATCGCCGAAACCGTCGGGATCGCGATCGCAGCCAACCAACAGAGTGTCAACTTGCCACGACACCCGTCGCAGCTCTATCAGGCGTTTCTCGAGGGAATCCTGCTCTGGGCTGTAATGTGGTTCATTTTTCGCAAACGATCTCCGTTCCGGGGGTTCATGATCTCGGTGTATATCATGGGTTACGGGATCGCGCGATTCATCGGCGAGTACTTCCGCGAACCCGACGCCGGCCTCGGGTTTCGGATAACCCTGAGTTCGACTCCGAATCCGCCCGCGCTCTTCGTCTCGCCGTGGAACTTCACAACCGGGCAGATTCTGTCCTTCTTAATGATCGTCGGGGGCATCGTCTGTCTCTTCTTGTTTCGACTGTACGACCGACGGAGCCCGGCGGTCGAGACGTTTACGCCGGTCCCGCCGCCGAAAAAGAAGCGACGACGGAAAAACCTCAAGCGTTAACACCGATGCGCCGTACATGAGCGCGAGCGCGATCAGCATCGCGCGGGGAAACCAGTCTCCGAACCGGGTGTAGATCGTCGTGTGCGGCGCGTGGATCGGCACATCGACGACGAGCGACGCCTCGACGAAGTACGGAAGTCTCTCGTGAACACGACCGAAGCGGTCAACGCGAGCGGTGAGCCCGGAGGCGGTCGAACGGATCAGCGGTCTTCGGTTCTCGACCGCGCGGAACAATCCCGCTACGAAGTGTTGCTTCGCCTGTACCTCATCGAGCGACCAGTAGTCGTTAGAGATATTGACGATGACCTCGGCCCCTTCGAGGACGAATCGGCGCACCTCGTCGGGGAACACGTCCTCAAAACAGATCGGGGTCGAGAACGCGAATTTCGGATGGCGGAACACCGTGCGCTCGCTGCCTTCCTCCCAGAAACTCACGTCGAACTCGAGCAAAAGCTCGTACAGCCACGGGAAGGTGCTCTCGTACGGAAAGTGCTCGGTAAACGGGACAAGCCGGATCTTGTGGTACGTCTCGACGCGTTCTCCCGTTCCGGAGAACAAAACCGCCGCGTTGTAGTTCAGACGTTCGATCTCCGACCCGTCTTCGTCAAAGACGACCTTGTAGTCGTCGTTGCCGGTGAGCAGCCACGTGCCGATGCTACGTTGGTACGAAAGAAAGTCGCGGACCAGGCGCGCGAGGTACACGCGTGTCGGGTCCTCTTGGCTCCATCGCCGTATGTTCGGGACAAACGCCGTTTCCGACCACACGACGATATCGGGATTGTGCTGGAGACTCTCGTTCGTGAGTCTGCGCAGAGTCGCGAACGTGTGCGCGTACTCGTGCTTGCGCGGGTCCGAGTTCTGCTGTATCAGAGCCGCGCGGATCGTCCGGTCGGGTGTCTCAGGGTGCAGGTCGTCAGCAGCGAGTGCGAGCGCTCCCGACGCAGCGACGACCGCGACGACCGCGGCAACCGCGTACTGAAGCCCGAACCGCTCGAGCCCCCCGGGGCGCCTGACGGCGGTCACGAGCCGTGCAAGCGCGACGTTTACGAGGACGACCACGAACGTGACGCCCCAGACGCCGGTAATCGACGCGAGCTGGACAACCGGAAGGTTCGCGTACTGTGAGTGCGCTATCAGGCTCCACGGATACCCGAGAAAACCCGACGAACGCGCGTACTCGAATGCGGTAAACGCCACCGGCCAAAGCATCGTGCGCCCTATCTTCACTCGGTGAAGGAGGTAGACGAGGATCGGGAAGAAGATCGCGTACTGGACAAGGTGAATCAAAACGGCGACCTGGAGCGATACCAGACTGAAAGTACCAAGCCAGTAGTTCGTGAAAATCGTCGTGAACACACCGTACACGATCCCGTAGGTGATCGCGCGAGCGGGGCTCTCGCGCTCGACGACCAGAATCAGCGGTACTAACGCCACCCAGCCGAGCAGTGCAAAGCCGTCAAGCGAAGCGGCCGACGGTTGGGCGAGTGCAGACAGCACGGCCGAGAGAAGAACCGGTAGGAGCGACCACGGTCGGGCAGGATGCAGGACGGACTTGATGCCGCGAATCCGCGGCGAGATACGCCGCGCGCGGAGCACAAAAAACGCTGCTGTGTTCACGATCAGAAACGGCGAGAATCGAATCCACGCGACCGCGCGTTCGGTCTCGGTGTCGAGCGCGAGCCGCAGACTTCCCCCGCTTTCGATAAACCTCTGAACGTAATCCATATTCGCGTTTAGCGCGAAGAGGTACACAAAGATAAAAACGACGAGCGTCGCGCTCAACAAGAGCTCCGGAATGAAAAAAAAGCGCCGAAGCGACCGGCGGTGGTAGTGGCCACGTGAGAACACGAGGACTGCACCCCACGCGTAATGAGCGAGAAGAAGGATGAGGTACGGGAGATCGCCGAGCCCGATTGAGTCCGCACCGAGAGGTCCAAAAAACGAAACGATCAGCGCGGCGAATGCCGCGAGCAGGTATACGGCGCCGACCGCGCGTCCGGTGCGGGCTATAGGCAATCGGATCATGGAGTCATAGTAATCGGCAAACTCGCGGCCATCAACCGTTTGGTAAGTTCATCGGGATCAAAGTTGCGTCCGATGAACAACCCGGCGCTTCGGCGCTGCTCGTCTGCGTCCCACGGTTTCCGTTTGAGCTCCCGGCGCGATCCGACGTACTGAAAGATGTGCTTGAATTCGCGCCACGCGCCGTCGGGCACGGCGAAGTACCCTTTCGCGCGGAAGACCCTGCCGGAAAACTCCCGGAACACTTCGTCAAACACCGCGTTTTCGAAACAACGGTTCTCTGAGAAAAAGACCGACACGACGTCGTCGGCGTGGGGTTCGGCGTGTTTCGTCGCATCGTATTCGTCGGCACCGCGCGAGCGTCCCGACTCGAGCAGCAGCCCGAGAGGGACATCGCCGTCGAGGCGCACGATCTCCGCGCGGTGCGTCGTGTCGCGAATGTGAGCGACGACCGCGTCGATCGTGTCGGGCGTCGCGTCCGCCGTCTTTGTCAACAGGACAAAATCCGCGTAGTTCAGTTGGCTACTCACGATGTACCAGTGCGCCTCTGTTTCGAGAAAATTCTCGACGTCGACCAGACACAGGATCGAGTCAAACGATACACGCCCTTCGGCGGAGTTCTCGATGAACGTTTGCGCAATCCGGACCGGATCGGACAGCCCCGACGCTTCGACGAGAATGTGTTCGATGCGGTTCGACTCGTCGAGCAGCGCCTCGACCGCTTTGATCAGATCGGTCCGCACGACGCAGCACATACACCCGTTTGAGAGTTCGAGGATCGCGTCCTCGTCGGCCTCGATGATCTCGCTCTCGAGAGCCACGTCGCCGAACTCGTTGACGATGATGCCGTACCGGACGCGTGGGTTTTCGGCGATTATGCGATTGATGAAAGTGCTCTTGCCGGCGCCAAGGAAGCCCGTGACGAGCGTGATCGGAATCGGGCTCACTCGGCTTGGTCTCCGTGTTTCGGACCGTGTGCACGCCGAGCACGGAACTCCTGGTACCCGGATCCGACGGCCGTGAGCGAGAACTGATCCGGTACCGGGTCAAAGCCTCCCGAGAAGAAACGCGAGCAGCGCAGAATCCGCGCGAGACCCAATATCATGCCCGCGAGTACACCGTGCCGCGTGATCGCCTCGCGCGCGTACGACGAGCACGTCGGAAAGTACCGACACGAGGCTGGGAAAAAGGGAGAGACGATGATCTGGTACGCGCGGATCGGAAGCACCGCAATCGCGCGTATGAATCGTCGAACCGACGTCATGACCACAATGTACGCCCGGGAGGAGGCTGCGACAAGCCTTGACTTCAGTATTACCAAGTATTATTGTCGTGGTGTGGCACGGTAAAGGGGACGATCATGGCGGCAAAAAAAGCAGAAGTTATCACTTTTAAGGTCGATGAAGCGCTCGCGCGGGTACTCGAGCATATCCCGAATCGATCGGAGTTCATCAGGGCGTCGATTCTGAACGCGCTCGACAACGCGTGCCCGGTCTGTCACGGCGTCGGTATTTTGACGCCGCAGCAAAAAAAACACTGGCTGGATTTCGCGTCTCACCATACGATCGAAGCGTGCGATGACTGTCACGGGCTCACGATCACGTGCAACGATTTTGAGGCTACCGAGTAGGTAGATCCACCACCCAAAAAAATCCTTGTTCACGGTATCTATTCGCTACCGATTCCTTCCGATAACATGAGAAGGTGGGGAAACGGCGAAAGGGGTCGGTGCGCAATGGGGTCTGAAGCAGAAAAGCTAAAAAGCATTATCGGGATAGATTCGGAGCTGAACAAGCTCCAGGATCTCGATGTGTTACTCGAGCGCATCCTCACCGAAGCCCGGCGGGTCCTCGAGGCCGACGCGGGCTCGATCTACATCGTCGACGGCAAGGCCCTCGTGATCAACTACGCGCAGAACGACACGCTGCAGGCGAAGCTACCTGCCGGCCAGAAACTAATTTATAACATATTTCGGATTCCGATCGAAAAGACGACGATCTCTGGGTACGCGGCGGCCACCGGCGAGCCGGTGAACATTCCCGACGTGTACTCGATCCCCCCGGATGCGCCGTACAGCTACAATCCGAAGTACGACCGTGACGCGGGGTATCTCACCAAGTCAAACCTGACGGTGCCGCTCAAGACGAATACCGGACAGATCCTGGGGGTAATCCAGATCCTCAACAAGACCGACCGCGACGGTGTCGTTATTCCGTTCGACAAAGACGATGAACTCATGCTGACGCATTTTGCTGCGAATGCGACTGTCGCTCTTCAGCGCGCACAGATGACGCGCGCGATCCTGTTGCGCATGATCAAGATGGCCGAGCTTCGTGATCCCAAAGAGACAGGGCCGCACGTTAACCGCGTCGCGGGGTATTCGGTCGAGATTTACGAGCGGTGGGCACGGAAGAACGACGTCCCGAACGACCAGATCGAGAAGACGAAAGACAGCTTCCGAATGGCCGCGATGCTGCACGACGTCGGCAAAGTCGCGATATCCGACGTGATCCTGAAAAAGGCCGGTCGATTCACCGACGATGAGTTTGACATCATGAAAACGCACGCGTGGCACGGTGCGCGGCTGTTCATCAACAAACAGTCGGAGTTCGATGAGCTCGCGCAGGTGGTCGCGCTAAACCATCACGAGAACTGGGACGGAAAAGGGTATCCCGGGCACATCGACATCGAGACCGGCGACGCGACCAAAGCCGACAAAACCGGCAAGCCTCGTGGGAAGAAGGGCCGCGAGATTCCAATCTTCGGCCGGATCGTCGCGATCGCCGACGTGTACGACGCTCTGCGCTCGCACAGGGTGTACAAGGAAGCGTGGACCGAAGAGGATACTCTGCGTGAGATGAAGGCGATGTCGGGGACGAAGTTCGACCCCGACATCCTTGACGTCTTTTTCGAAGTGCTCCCGAGCATCCAGACCATCTCGTCCAAGTACAAAGACCAGGACGAGTAGGCCTGGGACCCGAACCTACCGGACGGCGAACCTATATGTAGCGGTTGACGATAGCCTCGAGTACTTCCTGCCGGCCCGAGGTGTTTGTGATCGACGAGTTCTCGAGCGCGTACTTCTCGAGTTCGGCGAATCCGGCGTTCCCATCGATGATCTGTTTTCCGATTCCCGAGTTCCAGCTCGCGTAGCGCTGTTTGCGGAAATCCTCGAGTTCGCCGCTTTCGAGCAGCGCGTGAGCAGCTTTTAAACCCCTCGCGTACGTATCCATGCCCGCGACGAAGCCGTGGAAAATATCGGCCGGTTCGAACGATCCGCGGCGTAACTTTGCGTCGAAGTTCATGCCACCCGGCGCGATTCCGCCGTTCTTGAGGACCTCGTACATCGCGAACGTTGCCTCGTAGATGTCGGTCGGGAGTTGATCGGTGTCCCAACCGACCAGATAATCACCCTGGTTCGCATCGAGACTTCCGAGCAGGCCATAAATCCGTGCGGTCATGATCTCGTGCGCGTACGTGTGCCCCGCGAGCGTCGCGTGGTTCTGCTCGATGTTGATCTTCAACTCGGTGTCGAGGTCGTACGTCTTGAGAAACGCGATGCACGTCGCGACGTCTCGGTCGTACTGGTGTTTCGTCGGTTCCAGGGGTTTCGGTTCGATCAGGAGCTGTCCGGTGAAACCAATTTCTTTCTTGTACGCGACCGCCATGTGCAGCAGGCGCGCGAGGTTATCGAGCTCGAGCTTCATATCGGTGTTGAGAAGCGTGTCGTACCCTTCACGGCCACCCCAGAAAACATAGTTGGCGCCGCCGAGTTCGGCCGTCACCTCGATGGCTTTCTTGACCTGAGCCGCGGCGTACGCAAACACGTCGGCGTTACACGATGTCGCGGCGCCGTGTACGAAGCGCGGATGCGTGAAGAGACACGCGGTACCCCAGAGCAGCTTCAACTCCGAGTCGGCCATGAGCTTCTTCGTGAGCGCGATTATCTCGTCGAGGTTCTTGTTCGTCTCGGCGAGCGTTTCGCCCTCGGGCGCGATATCACGATCGTGGAAACAGAAAAACGGCATGCCGAGCTTCCGGCCGATCTCGAACATCGCGTGCATTCGCGCGTGCGCCTGCTCCATCGGGTCGGAGATCGTGAGCCACGGCCGCACCATAGTGGCGACACCGAACGGATCGACGCCACCCCCGTTCATCGTGTGCCAGTACGCGATCGAGAACCGAAGGTGCTCCTTCATCGGCTTTCCGCCGATTTTCTCGTCGGCGTTGTAGTACTTGAACGCGAGTGGGTTTCGCGAATCGGGACCTTCGAACTTTATCTCAGGGATGTCAGGGAAAAAAGAGGTCATTTCTTGCTCCTATTCGTGAATTGATGTTTCATCATACCGGCAGACCGGCGATTACGCAAGAATCATAAAAAACACCATCCACGACCCGTTACCGGCGTCAATACTTGACAAACTAAGGTGAGTACATTAAGTTTATCGTGTTGTAAAGCGAAAACACCGGGTTGCTTGGCTCCTAATGTCAAGTAAGTGGATTGAATTACAATAGTAAACGGAGGAAATCAAATGAA
>PXBQ01000333.1 GCA_003566875.1 Spirochaetaceae bacterium
ACCGAGAGCGGGGAAGCGTCACTCCAATGAGATTCTGTACAAGGCGAAGCGGTAACCGATTTGGCTTATCAGGTCCGACTGAAACAAATCGGGTCCGTCGACGAACGCTTCAAACAGGTCGCCCGAAAACGATCCGGCGCCGTTTCCCCAACAGCACCGGTCAAACCCATACGTTGTCGGCACGCCGTTCTGAAAGTGTGTGGTGTTCGGATCAATCATGTACTCAAGCAGAGCGAGATCGGCTATCGTCTGCGGCGTTTCGCCGTCGGACGCAAAGTACTGCCACTTCATAACGATCGACTCGACCATGTCGCCTTCGCCATCAAACTGGTACTCAAGAAATGGGATGGGCACCATCGGCGTTCCCGTCTGGTCTCTTACTATCGAAACCGACAAGTCAAACTCGGCGAGTATCTCACCGCTCGAGTTCTTGAGCGGCCACAACGCGCCCGGCACCGCGTGATCGTTGAAGTCCTCGAGCGATAGCACCGTGAACCATTTTGCCGCGCTTTGTGTCCCTTGGTTGAAGAACCGAAAATCATCGTGGATCACGGTCCCGTCCGGATAGAACAGCTGCATCTCGGTTTCGGAGTCATGCGAGTAGATGTTGATCCCCATTCGACGGAACGGTATCTCACTTGAACTCGTGTATTCCGACAGGCTCGACTTGAGCTCGTCCAACGACACATCCAGACTGACCCCCTCCGTGTAGTATTGGTCGGGGGTGTTTCGGTCGATATTTCTGATCAGATTGAACACCATCCGAATCGCGTTTGAGAACTCTGCCAGTTCCGTGAGACGGCTGAACTGTTCCGGTGAGAACGCACCTTCGTTCTGCGCCGCAGTCAGGCTCGAGACTCCGATATCCGTATCATGAAACACAACGTTGCCGAAATCGAGCGTCCCGGTGAATTCGTGCCCGGGCGGAAGCTCCAGAATTTGCGTATGATCGTCTACGGTGAGCCCGACTATTCCGACCGGATTGGGCGGGGTTGTGGACACGTCCATCACAAGAAGCACGAACGTCGTGTTTGGCAACGCGTTCACTGGTATGACAAACTCGCCGTCATCGTTTGGTGGATACTCGGTGATGTTGTTCACGTTCCACTGGGCGATCGGACTATCGTTGCCACGTTGCGTTGGAAAGAGCCATATCTCGTATTCGGCCGGATTGGTGCCTTCCTCGAGCGATCCGACACTGAACACATTGAGGCTACCGGGTGCGGGCGATCCGTCCGAAATTCTGACCGAAAGCGACAACGGTTCATTGCCGCCTTCCGGTGGACTGTCGTGCTCATCATCGATTTCGTTACCATCGCCCGGTTTTATTTGTGCATCGTCGGTTGGTAGCGGGCATGCCGTGAATGAAAGGATTAAAACCATGGACAAGACGGAAATAAATGGCTTTTTCATCGATTCCTCCTCTTGGCACGTTCGCGGAAATTGATTCTTTTCGAGTCCGTCATTTTAACACGAAACGGCCGATTTGAGAGGATATTGTTAACTTTTTTTAGTTTAAGGGGCAAAACATTTTTATTACCTTAATAGTTATATTCATGTACGAATCGTGGCTTATGCTTTTTCGTTCTGATCCGGGAGGTTATACAATGACTCATGTTTGCGGAAAATCCCACCATTTCACACGCTTCGGGAAGTGATCACGGAGTGAGTGTTTCGGAGCCCTTTCGTGAGATGATAGGTGGCGAAGTGGCCCGGCGTCCTATCCGCGTCCGACCTTGGGAACATCGAGCAGGGTATCAGGTATGTTCTTGGTTTTTGACGAGTCCGACACACACGCAACCATTGGGACAGACGCCTGCGGTCGCCGCCGCCGTGCTCATCACGCGCCCCAGCGCCGGAAGCCGCCCTCGCTGTTGATGACCTGCCCGGTGATCCAGCGCGCGTCGTCGCTGCAGAGCCATACGATCAGCCGCGCCGCGTCGTCGCCTTCGCCCCAGCGGCCGTTCGGCATGCGCGTTGTGACCGCGCGTATTGTTGATTCGTCCGCGTAGCCGGTGTCGACCGGGCCCGGGTTGACCGCGTTGACGGTAATGCCGTGGTCCGCGAGTTGATCCGCGAGGGTCGGAACAATCGATGAGATCGCCCCCTTCGCGGCGGCGTACGCGACCTCGCCGGGCATCGGCCCAAGGTCCTGCCCGGAGGTCAATAAAACGATGCGGCCGGCAGGCGCTCGGGCCTGATCGGTAGGCTCAAATGCGGCGAAGAAAGCCTGCGCGAGAAGGATCGACGCGCGGGTATTGACCGCGTAGTGGCTGTCGAGCATCTCGGCTGTGAGTCTTCCGAGTGGGCCGTCGGACCCGCTCTGCGCGTGGTTGCAGATCAGAGTATCTATCGGGCCGACCGTTTCGCGCGCGCGTTCGATGAGCCGCTCCGGCGCTCCGGCTTCGGCGAGGTCGATGTCGAGACGGCCGAACCGTTGCTTCGCGCTCACGGCGAGTTCGATGAGCTCCGCGAGCAGCGCATCCGAACCGTCGGGGTCCGCGCCCCACGGTTGCCGGCGGTCGTGCTCGGCGTACTGCGCGATGAACACCGACGCACCGGACGCGGCGAGCCTCCGCGCG
>PXBQ01000356.1 GCA_003566875.1 Spirochaetaceae bacterium
AATATTGCGCCACCGAGCTCATCAAATAGCATGAAGGTGAGACACCGTCCCAGTTCGGGTCCGCTCCATCGGGATTCGATCGGGATCGCACCATCGTCGATCGAGCTGTACGCGTACCCCGTGTCCTGCAACGCACGCCTGATCGGTGGATAGTATTTCTCGATGAGTAGTTCGTCGAGTTCCTTGACCGTAGCCGGGTTCTCAAGGATTACACGATCCTTTCTCGGGTCCACACTCTGCGCTGCCTCTACGATCCAATTCATGGACGACCTCGATCACTGTGATGTTGAACTATCCGACGGGAGCCCCAAGCGGTCTCCTTCAGACGGACGGCGGGATGATCATATCATCGCTCACCGATCGCACCAATCCATTCGGAAGCCGGGATCCCGACCACTCCTCAAGACTCAGATCGAGTTTGGCCTGCTCCCCAAGACCCAGTGGGGAACATGGCGGATTCTGAGCGCCGGGCCGATCGCGTTACTCAAAAAAACTTAGGGGACAGCCGATCACCTCGGGAGTGTGTTCAGAAATACAGCTGGATCCATGATGAAGGATCGCTCGCTTGGATAGTCATCCACATTTCGAGTGACAAGATAATCGACATGGGCTTCACGTGCCACGGCATACTGGACGTAGTCTTCGATATCCTTCAGATCCGACGCACACGCAGCTTCTATGTGCTCAGCACTGACGGGCAGCAACTCAACAAGGGTCCGCAGTTGCTGCGCCAAAGACCGAGCCTTGGTGCGGTCGGTGGCCGTGCCGGCGATATAGTGTACGTTCATGAAGGATAGCGTTGACGTGAGCAGCGAAAGCCTGCCTCGCTCTCCCAGTGAGAAGATCGCACCGGCCGGCTCGGCAAAGTGTTCTCTCTTCAGCAGGAAGTCGAGAATCACGTCCGAATCAAGAAAGACCCTAATCATGCAGATACTTGTCGAGGAGATATCGTCGCTTCAGCTCATCGGTGTCAACGTCACCCACGTGCGCCAGGGCACCGTATAGGGATCGCGTGGTGGGCGGCCACGAATCGGGATCAGTAAGGATGTCCTGAGCCTCTTCTGCAGTAAGGTTCTTGAGATAGGATTCCACCAGCGACGATACAGATATTTGGTGAGCCGACGCGTACGATTTCGCGCGTCGAACGACTGACTGATCGACGACAAGGGTAAGTTTGGATTGTTTCACATTCACACGTGCATTATACCAAAAATCAGCACGTGTGCAAAGCCGAATCGGTAGAGTCCACCTGAGTCGTGTAATTTCCGCCGGTGATAACAAGCCCGTCGTCGGCAGATAATTTGCCCTTACCGAAAAACCCGCGCGCGTGGTAGTATTGGCGCATGGGACAGGGACTCCGGAAGACCGACGCACATTATACCTACGGGGATTATCGGGGTTGGCCGGCGGATGAGCGGTGGGAATTGATCCACGGAACAGCGTGGAATTTGTCACCCGCGCCGAGCCGCGCGCACCAGGCGGTGCTGGGCGAGCTTTTTGGGCAGTTTCGTGAATGGCTCAAGGACAAACCGTGCCGGGTATATCTCCCTCCGTTTGATGTCTTGTTGCCGTCCGGCCCGGAACAGGCCGAAAATGAGGTGGACACGGTTGTTCAGCCGGACTTGAGCGTGTTCTGCGATCCTGAGCGCCTGACCGATGCGGGTGCCCGGGGCGCCCCGGACCTGGTGGTGGAGATCCTCTCGCCGTGGACAAGCAAAAAAGACCTGAACGACAAATTCTCGCTCTACGCGACGCACGGTGTGAAAGAGTACTGGGTAGTCGATCCCGCCGGCAGCGTCCAACTCTACCGCCTGAACGACAAAGGCCAATACGACGACCCGGAGATCGTCGTCAAATCCGGATCGGTCTCTTCCGCGGTGCTGGAAGGGTTTCGGGTGGACGTGGAAACGTTGTTTACGCCGTGAATCCGGGCAGTTGGTAGCGGTGTTGGGCGGTCCGGTAGATGTGGTGCGTTTCGGCGCCGTGGAGGAATCCGAAGAGGTGCGTGTCGGTCCAGCCGCCGCCGATGTCCATCCGTACCGGAGAGCGCGCCCAGACGATCTGATCGTGCTTGACGGCCCGAGAAAGTGACGCTTGACGGCTCGACGCCGGAAGATACTCGATAACGACGGCTCCGGGCGCCTCCGTGCGGATCTCTTCTATCCGGTCTGCGGTACGGCGTTGTTCGCGTTTCCCGAGTACGGTGCGTTCCACGATGGATGCGATAGAGAAACGCTCGGAGGTACGGAACCACGACCGCCACGCGTCGTCGACGGCGGACGGATCAAGAAAACAGACCGGCTGCATGCCGTCGGAGAGTCGCGGAGAAACCGCGAGCTTCCACGGATCGTGGGTATCACGATCGGGGTCCAAACCGACGAGTTCAGCGTCCGGTCCCGTCTCGCTCCGCCACTGAACGAGCGGAACTCCACAAAAGTCGAGCACGGCTGAGGGGGATTTCGGAGGGCGGAACGACATCGCACATTCAAGACTGCTGCTCGTGACTATCTGCCCCTGGTTATTGATAGAACTTGCGCCACAATCTTGGGGTGCAGGACATCCTTTCCGT
>PXBQ01000245.1 GCA_003566875.1 Spirochaetaceae bacterium
CGTGATCGTCGCGGTGTTTCCGTTTGTGTCCGGCATGTACCAGACGAACATCGTCACGACCGCGCTGTTGTACGTCGTGCTCGGCCTCGGTTTGAACATAATCATCGGGCTCGGCGGGATGTTACACATCGGGTACATCGCGTTTTACGCGCTCGGCGCGTACACCTACGCGCTTTTGAACTACCACTATGGACTCAACTTCTGGTTCGCGCTTCCGATCGGAGCTTTTGTCGGCGGACTCTTCAGCTTGCTGATCGGGATCCCCGTTTTGAGGCTGCGCGGTGATTACCTCGCGATCGTAACGCTCGCGTTCGCCGAGATCACGCGCCTCGTGCTCGAGAACTGGAATACGTTGACGTTCGGAACGGCCGGTATCCGGAACATCCCGCGCGCGGCGATCCCGGGAGTCCGGATGATGTTGCCGCAGACGACGATCTTCACGTACTTCATTATGATCGCGATCGTCGCGCTGACCGTGTTCGTCGTGAACCGTCTCGAGAAAAGCCGGATCGGACGCCAGATGGTAGCGATGAAAGAGGATGTTATTGCGTGTCAGGCGATGGGCGTCAACATCGCGAAGACCAAACTCACCGCGCTCACGCTCGGTGGAGTGTGGGCGGGGCTCGCGGGCGTTGTGTTCGCCGCGCGTACGACGTTCATCAACCCCGCGAGCTTTTCGGTCTGGGAGTCGATTATCGTGCTCTGTACGGTTGTTCTCGGCGGCATGGGCTCGATCCCGGGCGTCATTGTCGGCGCGTTGGTCTTGATTCTGGTCCCCGAGTATCTTCGCGCGTTTGCCCAGTATCGAATGTTGCTGTTCGGAGCGGTTCTCGTGACGATGATGGTGTTCCGGCCCGGCGGGTTGATCCCGAAAAGGCGCGCGGAGTACCGCATCTCGGAAGAGGACCGCGAGGCGGCTTTGGCGACCGAACAATCATTCAATTACAGTGGAGATCAGCACGAATGAGACGAACGATCCATGAAGCGTTTTCAGGAGTACGGTATGGTTCTTGATGTTCGTGGACTCACGATGGACTTCGGAGGCCTTCGCGCGGTCGATCGTGTCGATCTCAAGATCGATAACGGCGAGATCGTCGCGCTGATCGGTCCAAACGGCGCCGGTAAGACGACATTTTTCAACTGCGTCACGGGAATGTACCGGGCGACCGCGGGTACCGTACTCATCAACCGCCCCGGCGCCGAGCCTCGTGATGTGACCAAAACCGCGCCACATTTGATAACCGAAGCCGGTCTCGCGAGGACGTTCCAGAACATTCGGCTCTTCCCGGAGATGACCGTGCTCGAAAACGTCATGATTGGACGCGACTGCCGGCTCCGGGCGGGCGTCATCGGTGCGGTGCTCCGCGACAAGCGGACACGCGCCGAGGAAGAGAAGGTCGTGTTTGACAGCTACGCCGTTCTCAAGACCGTAGGAATCGAGCGCTACGCGAACGAACACGCTAAAAACTTACCGTACGGGGCGCAGCGGCGACTCGAGATCGCCCGAGCTCTCGCGACCGAACCGTTTCTGCTCCTGCTCGACGAGCCCGCGGCAGGCATGAACCCCCAGGAGACGCGTGATCTGATCGAGTTGATTCGGCGGCTGCGCACCGATTTCAAACTTTCGATCTTTCTGATCGAACACGACATGAGCCTTGTAATGACGCTGTCCGAGAGGATCTACGTGATGGATTACGGGAAGTTGATTGCGACCGGAAACCCTGCGGATGTCCGGAAGAACCCTGCCGTTATTAAGGCGTACCTGGGAGAGGATGTCAGTGCTTGATCTGAAGAACGTCTCGGCGTCGTACGGGAGCATTGAAGCGCTCAAAGACGTCTCGATTCACGTCGAAAAAGGCGAGATCATTACGTTGATCGGAGCGAACGGCGCAGGCAAGTCTACGACGCTCATGACGATCTCGGGTGTCGTCCGACCGACGCACGGGTCGATCGAACTCGACGGAGTCGATCTCGCCGGCACCGAACCCGACCGGATTGTCGCAGCGGGGGTAAGTCAGGTGCCCGAGGGACGCAGGATTTTCCCGTACCTGAGCGTGCAGGAAAACCTCGATCTCGGCGCATACCTCCGGCGCGACGGCGAAGCGATCAAGAAAGACCTCGAGTACGTCTTCACGCTCTTCCCGATCTTGTCGCAGCGCCGCCATCAAGCCGGCGGTACGCTGAGCGGTGGCGAACAGCAGATGCTCGCGATCTCCCGGGCGCTCATGGCGCGGCCACGGCTGCTTCTGCTCGACGAGCCGTCGTTGGGGCTCGCACCGCTGATCGTTCAGCAAATTTTCGAGATCCTGACGCAGATCAACACCGAGAACGGCACGACGATCTTCCTCGTCGAGCAAAACGCGTACATGGCACTCCGGATCGCGCACCGCGGGTACGTGATGGAGAACGGCAGGATCGTGCTTGCCGACCGATCGAGCGCGTTGCTCGAGAACGAACAGGTCAAGTCCGCATACTTGGGTGTATAATGAGCCGAAATTCCGCTTCTGATTTAAGTTCTCGCACGGGGGAAGAAAAATGATCGTATCACGCGTGATGACCGAGAACCC
>PXBQ01000188.1 GCA_003566875.1 Spirochaetaceae bacterium
AACGGATCTCGCGCGCGCGGATCAACCGCGAACCGGTCTCGCTCGTGATGCTCGATCTCGACCACTTCAACACGATAAACGACGTGTTCGGGCAGCAGATCGGCGACATGGTCATCAAGACCGTCGTACCGATTTTCCAGTCTGTCTTCCGAGAGTCCGACATTCTCTCCCGGTACGGTGGCGACGAGTTTACGTTCATCCTTCCGTGCACCGAACCCGCGGAGGCGTACGCGTACTGCCGCACAGTGTGCGAAGCGGTGTACGACCTCGAGATACTCAAGCCGTACGAGAAAGAAATAAATCATGTGACGACGAGCCAAGGCGTTGCCGGGTTCCCGGCACACGCGGATGACACCGTTACTCTGCGCGATGCCGCCGACAAAGCGCTCTACGCCGCCAAGGAAGCCGGCCGGAATCGGGTCGTCGTGGCGGCCGGCACGTAATGACGTCACGGATTCCGGTCAAAAGCCCACATAGCGTCGACCGTACTCCAAACTGGGTACACCTTGGTGCGCTGAAGTACAAAAGACTCTCGATCCTGCTGTTGGTTTTTTGGGTGTTAGTCCTGGGTACGAACGCCGCACGAATGTTCCTCGATCGGTGGTCGCTCCTGGTCGCGATCGGAAACCCGAACTTCTTTTCGCCTCTGTTTTTCGCCTTACTCTTCACCGTCCTCCTGGTCGTCGGAGCGAGAAAATGGACGATGGCGCTCCAGGCGATCACTATTCTGCTCATGGGGTACTCGTACATCCTGTTCTCGGGTTCCAACAACGTCGGTGGGGAGGTCGTGACCGTGTTCGCGGGTTTTCTGATGTACAAGTACCGGCTGCTCGATCGGCGACCCGTCCTGAAGCTCGTTCTCATGGTCGCGGGGGTCTTCGTCTCGTACACGTTTTCCGCGTTTTTCGTGTTCCGCGATCAGCCCGGATTGCGCATGTACTCGCTGCATCCGCTGCTCGTCGCCGTCGGTGCCCTGCTGCTTTGGATCATTTTTGAGGAAGACTTCCAGAAGCTCCGGGCGGATCACGTAAAGCTCGAGAAACAACTCCAGATGGACCGGCCGTTCATCGAGTTCGGGAAGAACGCAGCGGGGTTGGTCCATGACTTCAAGAACGACCTCGGGCTGATCTCGGCGTTTGTGCATATCCTCAAGACGCGCGCCGAGTCGCAGACGCCGATCGGCCCCGACGATGTCGCGGCTCTGAACCGGTACGTAAAACGGCTCGAGGACCGGATTTACGTTGTCCGGTACGCGACAAGCGCCCGGGACGTCGAAGCCGAGGAGATGATCGACCTGAACAGACTCGTTTCGTGTGTCGAGTACGTGTTCCGCGTCAATCCGGAATTTCGCCGGAAGATCGAGTTCGTGATTGTACCGGCGGAAAACCCGCTGTACTTCGGGTCTCGCACGGCGCTTCTGCATATTCTGGAGAATCTCCTACGTAACTCGTGCGAGGCGCTGATCGAGATGGTAGGCTCGTACCGTCCCGCGCGGATCACGATCACCGTCGAGGACGACCCCGACGACACGCGGATCATCGTGACCGACACCGGACCCGGTATCTCGTTCTGTCTCGACTGCGACGAGGAAGACTGCATGAAATGCGAAGTGTTCGACATCGGCGTAACGTCGAAACCCGAAGGGAGTGGATTTGGTCTGTACAATGTTCGAAGGTTCCTCGCCGAGATCGGCGGTACGATGCAGTTGTTCTCGGATCCCGATAAGGGCACAACGGCGGTCGTGCATCTCGGCCCGGCCAAAGCACGGCGGCTCGATTAGGAGCGATCGATGATCGATATCGCACCATCGCTTGTGATCGCGATTGTCACGCAGGTCGCGTGCCAGCTCTTCAAGGTCGTGTATCACTCGATCCGTGAGCGTGAGCTCCAGTTGTCGTATTTTGTTTCGGCCGGGGGAGCACCGAGCGCGCACTCGGCTTTTGTGACCGCTCTCGCGGTCTCTATCGGGCTGCGGAGCGGGTTCGGGTCGGATGTCTTCGCGGTCGCGGGTGTTCTCGCGTCGATCGTCGTGTACGACGCGTACCGGCTGCGCGGTCAGGTCGAGTCTCACGCACGCGCCATCAACGACATAAACCACAGGCTCGGAGGGCAGCGCGGGGGAACCGAATCGCTTGAAAGCGAGCTTGTCGGTCACACGATACCGGAAATCCTGATGGGTATTACTATCGGCGTGATCTCGGCGGTTGTTTTTTCACTTTTCTACGGCTGACGGTCGGAATCGCGGGACCGGAATCAGAACGTTTCGTACGCTCGCACGTTTTCGACGCGGATCTTGACCGCGATACGCGCGTGGTACGCACCACGGTCGATGTAGATCCGGGGTGCACCTTCAAACGCGATCAGTCCGGTCGCCTCGCGTGGTTTATTGAAGTGTCGCGTCCGGAGATGTTCACGGACGGCATTCTTCACCGCGTTTTCGATCGCGAGACGTCGAGATTCGGGCCCCAGATGGATCGATGACGAACCCGCCCCGTTGGCGATCGCGACGGCCGTGCTGCTCCATCCACGGAGCCGGACCAGCTCGTGTTCGGCCGGCCGATACCG
>PXBQ01000029.1 GCA_003566875.1 Spirochaetaceae bacterium
CGGAAGTCGAAGCGGAACCGGAAATCGAAGCGGAACCGGAAGTCGAAGCGGAACCGGAAGTCGAAGCGGAACCGGAAATCGAACAGGATCCGTTGACGAGCGCGATGGCCGAGGCCGATGACGCGGAACTCGACGGCGAGCCCGATTTTGCGCCGGCGCAGCCCGAAGTTGACGAGTACGAGAAGCGCGCAGAGTTGTTCGAGTATTTGTCGGGGCTCGCCGACTCGCTTCCTCCCGACAAGAAGGAAGAGTTCGATCGGAGCGAGATGGCGGTAAAACTCGAGGTGATCAAGTCGCGGCTGCTCGGCAATCCGGGGATTCATAAGGACGCCGAGAAGTACGCTCCACCGGTCCGTCGCGACACGCCGATCACAACAGGGCGGATTTTCGCGGCGTTGGCATTTATCCGGTCGCTCGCGGGGTTTCACCCGCATACCGGAGTGCGCGAGACGATGCGCGATCGGCTCGACCGACTGTCGAAGAAAATGCCTGTGGAACGTGGACAGGACGATGGATAAAACGCGATCCGGAGGGCGTACGTGAACGAGCACATGGAACGGGTTCGGACTCACATCGACAAAATGCCGTCGCTCAGCGTGACGGTTGCAAAGGTGGTCGAGGTCTGCAACCGGCCGGGAACATCTCCGATCGATCTCAACAAGGTCATTAGCGTCGATCCCGTGCTTATGGCTCGCGTCCTGAAGCTGATTAACTCGGCGTACTACGGCCTCTCAGGAAAAGTCACGTCACTCGCGCGCGCGATCATCATGCTGGGAATTAACACGGTGAAGAATCTCGCTCTGAGTACCGCGATCGTCGGGAATCTCGGTTCGGGTGAGCACTTCAACGCGTTGAACATGCAGGGTTTTTGGAGGCACTCGCTCGGAGTCGGGGTTACCGCGAAACTGATCGCAAAAAAGCGCGGTGTCGACAGTAAACTGCTCGAAGAGTTCTTCATCGCGGGGCTGCTTCACGATATCGGGAAAATTCCGCTCAACAATGTCCTTTCCGACACGTACGTCGAAATTCTTGCGGCGGCAGACCGCGAGCGCGAGCCTCTCGACGTCGTCGAGAATCGTGTTCTCGGTTTCACGCACTGCGACGTGGGCGCCATGATCGCAAAAACGTGGAATCTCGGTGGTGCGATCTCCGATGCGATCCTTTTCCACCATCGACCCGATGAGTACACAGGAGACTCGTCCGATTTAGTGCACTCGACGAACGTCGCAAACTACTTTCTGAACATCTGCGAGATCGGTTTCTCCGGTGACCGTTTCCCCGGTGGCGCGACCGATGCGTCGCTGACGGCGATCGGAGTGACGCTCGATTCACTCGATGCGATGGAAGACGAGGTTCGAGCCGAGATATCCAAGGCCGAAGTCTTCCTTAACCCCGCTTGAGTAAGGAGATTCCGTGAAGATTCGATTCTGGGGCGTGCGTGGATCGATCCCGAGTCCAGGAGCGTCGACCGTGAAGTACGGGGGCAATACGTCGTGTGTCGAGCTTCGGTACGGTCGTGACGACGAGCATCTCGTGATCATCGACGCCGGGACCGGGATAAAACCACTCGGTGACCACCTTGCAAAGACCCAGGTGCCTCGCGGACCGGTCGAAGCGCGGATTTTTCTCACCCATACCCACTGGGATCACATTATGGGCTTCCCGTTTTTCACGCCCATTTTTATCCCCGGTACACGGCTCGAGTTTTTCAGCCCCGTGAATTACGAGGACGAGAGCCTCGAGAGCATAATCGGCAACCAACTGAGTTACCGGCACTTTCCGATTCGCCAGAGCGAGCTCTCGGCGTCGATCACGTACCGTGAACTCCGCGAAGAAACACTCGAGCTCGAGGACGGTCTGACCGTCACGACCAAGTTCTTGAACCACCCGGTACTCTGTCTCGGATATCGGTTTGAACACGAAGGAAAGGTCGTGTGTACCGTGTACGATAACGAGCCGTTCCGGAACGTCTTCCCGACCGATCCGGATGATCCCGACTACGATGAAGTCGCCGCGTTGGAAGGCGAGGATGCGGCCGCCGAGGAGAACCGAAAGTTGATGCGCTTCTACTCCGGCGCCGATCTTTTGATTCACGATACGCAGTACACGCTGCGCGAGTACGTCGCGAGCAAGGTCGGGTGGGGGCACACGCCGTTCGAGGTTGCGATCAACAACGCGCACAAGGCTCGCGTGGCGCGGTTGATGTTTTTTCACCACGATCCACTGCGATCCGACGACGAACTCGACTCGCTGCTCGAGTCGTACTCGACCCAGATTCGTGCAAAGTCGGCTCTTGAGCTCTCGATCGCGCGCGAGGGCGATGTCATCGAGGTGTGAGCTTACCGGACTCTCCTGCGTAACAAGACCGATACGAGAATCAGAGCGACACCCGAGACCGTGACTGCGCCGGCAACGGCGGGCGACGGACCGCCGATCAGCGTTGTCGCGCGTTCCATCGTCGTCGTCAGGATCGCGGCGATCGCCCACGTGTGTATCGTGAAAATCGCGCCGACCGCGATTCCGTTCAGCCCGGCAACGGTGAGAAATCGCGGCAGAACCGA
>PXBQ01000164.1 GCA_003566875.1 Spirochaetaceae bacterium
CAGAAGCACAACTCCCAACAGCAGGAAAACCGTACTGAACACGAGGTATCGTTTTGCGTAGAGCGGTTTTCCGCGTGTCATCTTCCGATATTCTCGATAATCGCGATTCGAAAAGCACTCGTCGAGACGTTGGTCGCGCCGTGTACGCTTTGGTCGGGTACTTCGCGCCCCGAGACTCCTATCCGGTTTTTTCCGGCCACCCTTCCCTCCTGGTACGGCGCCCCGTGCCGACAGGCTCCCGCAGAACGCACAACACGGGCAAAAAAGCTATGAAATCCTATACAATGTACCAAAACGTCCGTCCCTTGCCAACTGAACTGTTTTTCGCTACAGTTGACCACGATGGGACGAACACTTTTGATCTTCACGCTCGGCGTTTTTTTGCTTTCGTGCGAATCGACGACCGATTTTTACCTCGTCGGAACAAGCGATCAAAAAGCCCAGATATCGGAACTCTTCACTCTACTGGATAACTCAGAGTCCGAGACCGATCGGCTGATCGTGCTCGAGCAGCTTTCCTCGGCGTTTCTCGCAGCTGGGCACCCTGACCGTATGCGTGTCTTTTTGACGACGCATGTCGAGCAAAACCCACACGACTTCTTCAACGCCTACTATCTACTTCTTGTAGCGAAGAACCACCGCGACGCCGGAGAGACCGAAGCGGCAAAGATGTACTTCGAACGCCTCTTGTTCAACTATCCGGACGTCACGGTCCGCGGCGTGCCGGTACACTTCACGGCACTGAGAGAGCTGATCCCGATCACGCGTGACCCCGAACGGCGGCTCACGTACTACATCGATATTCTCGATCGATTCGAGACGCGCATCGACGTCGGGTACACCCAGTACGCGATGGCGCGCACGTACGAGGAACTTGGTCGATGGGAAGAGTCGTTCGTCGCGTACAGGGAGTTTCTGAAACACCCGCAATCCCGAATACCCGGGTTTCCGGACGCTCACGAAGTCATTCGTGACCGCATCGCGTTCCACGACTCGACAAAGAACTGGACGTTCGAGTCTCTTGAAGACCTCGTCGCGGCGATCAGAAACGCTCTTTGGACTCAAAACCCCCGCCGACTCATACCGCTTCAAGCTCAGGAGAATTTCTTCGCGATGTCGTGGCAACAGGAAGAGACCGATTTTAACGCGCGCATGAATTTCGACCTGTCGTCTTTCCTGATCCGGTCGAACGTGAGATTCGAACAGAATCTCACGCTTAACTCGAACGCGCGTGAGGCGTACTTGAGAACGTGGGGCTGGTCGCATAGCGTATCGATCTGGTACTTCTACTTTCGACGAGTCGAGTACCCCGCAGACCCCGAAATCAACGGGAGTTGGGAATGGGCAGGAATTTACTTCGGCGATTTCTCCTGATTGCCGCGTGTTCGACCGTTGCGGTAACGAGCATCCTGCCCGCACCGACTGCAGCGATCTCGGACGATCTCACCGTGACGAGTTCTATCGACTGGCACCGCGGTGTCGTCGAGATCTCGATACGCGCCGAAATTCCACACCGGCTCAGGGAACGGCCGGACGGTGGTTTCCGCGTCGAACGCGAGATCGATCAAGCGATCCCGGCAATACTGCACGACATCCTCGGTGATATTCCGCTCGACACGTACCGGACGATACGCGACGCGGCTATCGAGGACTCGGAGATCAACACCGCCTTAACGAACATTGCACGCGCCCCGCGAAAGATCGCTTCTCATCGCACGCCGGATCTTTTAGCGGTCGAGGCGAGATACTCGGTCAACATTTTTCCTGAGATCGCCGAGATCTTCGTTCGTCACTCCACCAGTGGGCCGCTCGATCGAGTCATCGGTTGGGTTCCGACACGAGAGTTTACGGGAATCGTCATTTACGCGCAAGGAGAGTATCCGATTCACGGGCGTCCTGCGGATCAGAGAAGCGCGATCGTTCCGACGCTCTTTCCGCGCGTGCACGACGAGTCGATGCGCGTAATCCTGGATCGAGAGATAATGGAGCCCGAACGCGTGCGTTCGTGGGGCGTAGTAGGCTACGCCGACTCGACCGACGAGGCCGCATACGTCGACCGAATCGGGGGAGTACCGCTTCGTATCTTGGCAGTGCGGTCGTTCGGCGAGCGTCCGAGCGATATTGTGATACCGTTGGACGCGGCCGAGCGAATTCTGTCGTCTGCCGCGAATCGCCGCCTTCTCCGTGAAGGCAGAGTCGTGGTCGTGATCGACGACACGACGACCAAAATCGATACAACCAGCTACCAAGGGACAAAGAAATGAGCATCGACACACACGTGGGCCGTCCCCGTATAAGGTACATTCGGCGGCTTGCGGTCGCAGTCGCATTGGCAGCAACGGTTACGCTTTTTGGCTGTTCTACCCGGTTAATCGGCCACGGAGTCGTACTATGGAGTCCAGACGAATCACGACTCGAAAACGGGGCGATGATCGGTATCACCGAGACTCTTCGCATCACAAACACGTTCGTCTATCTCGACGCTGCCGGAACAAAACAGGAGATCGCGACGTGGCGCGTACGATTCTTCGAGGAAGAATCTGAGGCGGCCGCGTTTGCC
>PXBQ01000034.1 GCA_003566875.1 Spirochaetaceae bacterium
CCGAAGTACGTCGCGCCAAAATCGCCCGCGTGGTTGTTCAGCTGCGGTGGGAAGTAGTACGCTTCGGGCTTTCCGCGCTGACCCGTGAGAGCCGCGTGTTTATCGCTGTGATGGATGTGGAACGGGAGCGGCATTTGATTGTCGAAGAACTTCGAGTAGATCGGCCACGACTGCCACTCGGCCCAAAGCCGCTCACCGATCAGCTCGGCTTTGAGCTCGGCGACCGCGTCGCGCAGCAGGAACACCGCACGGTCTCGACCGTGCTCAAACACGACGTGGCTCAGGCCTTCATCACGGCCCGTGAGAGGGCCGTTCGCCGCGGGTGTCGTCGATGAAAGCCATCTTTCGTCGATGCCGCCGCGTTCTCCGCCGAGCGCGTAGTAGTCGTCGGGGTGGAGTTTGATTCGCCGGCCCGGTATACAGAACGAACGCGGGACCCACGTCGGGGTGAGTCTGAGAACTCCCGATCCTTGCTCGAACGCGTTCTTGATTGCTCCGTGCGTCATCGCGTGCTCCTTGCCGATGCATCGGCTTGGCCTCTCACGATAATCATAGGCATGTCTGCGCGCTGCGTAAAGAGATAATTGCCATGAAAAAAATCATGAAGAACGGTGAAGCCGGTAACTTGCAATGCTCTCGTGCGTCCCTGTATCCTCGCGACATGCTGTGTAAAACGCAACTGGACCCGACGTGACCGCTCAAACCGTCGGACAACTCGCGGCGCTCGCGACCGCGATCTGCTGGACAGTGACGAGTCTCTCGTTCGAAGCGGCCGGGAAGAGGGTTGGTTCGCTTCAGGTAAACTTGATCCGGCTCGCTCTCGCACTCGGAATGTTTTCGGTGTATCTCGCCGTGCGACGCGGATACGTGCTGCCGATCGATGCCGGGGCGCACGTCTGGATCTGGCTCTCGCTCTCGGGCCTCGTCGGGTTTGTGCTTGGCGATCTGTTCCTTTTCCAGGCGTTTGTCGATCTCGGCGCGCGCCGGGCGATGTTGATCTACTCGTCGGTCCCGCCGATGACCGCGTTGATCGGGTGGGCCATCCTCGGCGAGAGGCTCGCGGGGTTGCAGTTGCTCGCGATGGGAGCGACCGTCGCGGGCATCGTTCTCGTGACGACCGCGAAGACCGCCGCGCTGCCAACTACTTCGGCGTCCTCGCCGCCAAGCACTGCGGTACCTTCGGCGTCGACGGTGATCCGAGTGCCGAGCGCGGAATCGCACAAGGTTCGCGGTGTCTGGTTCGCGGTTCTCGGATCGGTGGGACAGGCGCTCGGACTCGTGCTCGGGCGGTACGGGGCTCCCGAGTACGACGCGTTCGCCGCGACGCAGATTCGTGTTCTCGCCGGGCTTATAGGGTTCGTCCTGCTTTTCGTGGTTACGAGGCGATGGCGACGTGTCGCCGCCGCGGTACGCGACCGAGTCGCGATGCGCCACATGACGCGCGGCGCGTTTTTTGGTCCGTTCGTCGGTGTCTCGCTCGGGCTATTCGCCGCGCAGCGCGCCGGGACCGGCATCGCGGCAACGATCATCGCGACAGTCCCGGTAATGCTGATTCCCGTGACCGTTTTTCTTTTTCACGACAAGGTGAGTGTTCGTGAAACGGCCGGCGCCGTGCTCGCGGTCGCAGGTGTTGGGTTGCTCTTTCTGGTTTGACCGCTCTGCAGTCAGAGGTCTTTTGTCTCAGCCTTTTGTTTCTTCAACATGCGTGCGGCCATCGCGTAGCCACCGTCCGCCGCGTCGACGAAGTGGACTTCGTTTTCATGGTTCGTGTGGATCAGGCACGTCATCACCGCGCGGTCCGATACGTGATATCCGTATAGCAGACCCGTCGTTTCGTGGAGGTGTTGAAGCTCGGCGACAATCTTTTCGCGTTCGGCTGGTGACACCGCGACGACCATTTTTAGCGTGCCGTCGAGTTTCCGGACATCGGAGTTCTCGATATTGTCGGCCCGGACGGTGTTGAGTTTTTTCCCCATCGCGCGAATCGGGAGTTTTGTCCAGACGACAAAACGCACCATCGTGACTTCAAGCCAGATCATCACGCGAAAAATGATGTACAACAACCCGCGACCGCGCGACCGAAACCTCGCCTCCGCGCGCGCGCCGAGCCCACGCGCGCGGGTCGTTTGCGTTTCCACGGTGAGCGGATGCGAGTGGCCGGCGTCTTCGATCGCCGCGAAGATGCGTTTCTGCGCGGCTTCAAGGCTCGAGCCGGGATCGGCGCCCGCTTGAACGATCAATGAAAGCGTCTCGCCGCGACTGCTCGGGATATCCTGCCATCGGCACGAGAACCCGTTGAAATTTGCGCGTACTCGACGTGTCCGCGGCTCTTCCTGCACGATCGGCGTTCCTTCGCCGGCAAAAAACATGCTACCGCCGGAGTCGCCTTTCAGCATCCGGTCGACCATCTCCATGCCGGTGCCGCGCGCGACCGCTTGGACGTATCGATCGGTGATTCTGATCCGGCCGATCTCGAGGTCAGCCCCGTGCCGGTACAGCTCCGAGACCGGAACGACCCCCGCGCGCAGCTCCAGACCGGAAGTGGTCTTCACCATCTC
>PXBQ01000145.1 GCA_003566875.1 Spirochaetaceae bacterium
CTACTACCCCGCGGTCTTCCGGGCGATCGCCGAGACCGGATACGAAGGGTATATCGGCCACGAGTTCATCCCGAAGGGCGACGCGGCGGCCGCGATCCGCGCCGCGCACGAGCTGTGCTGCAAATGGATAACCGTTTGAGGAAACTCACATCGGGATCACACCGGATAGCGTTCGGACGGTAACACGCAGTTGACCCACTCGGGCTGTAACTCCGCGCCGAATTTCCTGTAAAACTCGATGGCACCGGTGTTCCAGTCGAGCACCTGCCACACGACGAGCCGCGACTCGGTCTCTCGGGCGTACGCGACCGTACGCTCGAGAAGCGCCTTACCGATACCCTCGCCGCGCCGGTCGGCGGTCACGATCAGGTCTTCGAGATAGAGGCAGCGACCTTTCCACGTGGAGTAACGGAAGTACGTGAGCGAGATGCCGACCAACGTGTTCTCTCCGCTGCACTCGGCGACGAAACAATCGAACAACGGATTCTCGCCGAAGCCGTCGGTGCGAATCCGTTCGGGCGTATTCTCGAACCGGTCGAGCCCCTTCTCGAACTCGGCGAGCTCGCGGATCAAACGGTAGATCTCCGGCGCATCGCCCGCCACCGCGGCGCGGATGTGCCATGTTTCTTCGGACTTCTTTGTTTCGGTCATTTTCATGTGGCCCATTTTTATACTCGATTCCGAAGGTGTGCAACCGTACGCTGTCGATCGTGAGCCTCACTCGGCCGGCGGCGCAAGCCTCTCCTCCGCTTCCGCGGCTTCCGTGCTATCGGGATACCACTCGATGACACGGCGGTAGAACCTCTCGGCGTACGGCTTCTGGCCCATGTGATCGAGGATGCGCGCGGTCCGGACAACCGCGTCGAGGCGGTACTCCGAGTCCGGGTACATCGCCGCAAGCGTCGAGAACACGATCACCGCGTCTTCGGCGTCACCGAGCCGCTCGAGTTGTGACGCGGCCGCGTGAAGCGCAAAATCGGCGATAGGCGCGGCCGGCGACTCGTGCGCGATCCGGAGAGCTTCGTCGACAAAAATTCGCCGGAACTCGTCGGACTCAAGCCGCTCGAACGCGGTGAGGTACGAACGGACACGCTCGGCGCGGTCCATCGATCGTTCGCCGGGCGACTGCTCGCCGTCGGCTTCGAGCATCGAGATAAGGAGCTCCCAATCGGCGCTCCAGCGGCGCCGATTTTCGTGCACGATCCGAATCGCGTGACGTCGCGACGCGGGCGAAAACCTCTCGTCGTCGAAGAAAAAGAGTTGCCGCGTGAAGGCGACGAGCGCGTCGGCGTGACTCCCTTCTCCGAGAAGTATCGACCCCCGGTAGTACTCGGCCTCAGCGCGATGATCGCTGTCGGGAAACACCGCGACGAAAGCGCGCAACGATGCGGTCAACTCATCGCGAACCCGGCGCTCGGACGACGAGTCCTGCAACACGAGCCGGCGAATGTACGCGATCTCGTCGGCCTCGCTCATCCCGTTTTCTGCGTGACTTTCGCGTAAACCGTACTTGTAAATAACAAAATCTTTCTCGGACTTCGCGATGTGGTACGCTCCGATAACATCGATTGCCCACGTCATCCCACTCACGACGATGCCACCCGCGAAGAGAAACGCGTTACCGATGTACCGTTGGTACTCGATGTCGCTCACCGCGTCGAGTCGGGTGAGATCGCGCCAGGCGTCCCACTGGCGAACAATCGCCCCGGCCATCATACCGTAGCCCGCCGCACGAGCTCCGGCGATCGTCCATCCGAGCGCAGGCTTCTCAACCTGAAACATCGCGTAGCCCGGGACGAACATCGACATGAACATCGAGAAGAAATCGACGTTCCGGTTGAGTTGTCGATACTCGAGATGAGTCATCTCGATCGGCAGCCCCTGTCGCATCTCGGGCGGCAGGTCGCGGAAGATCTGCGGCAACATGTCCATCTGCGCATCGAGCCTCGGCACCGCGAGCACCGAAAGAGCGAGAATCGCGGTTAACGCCAGCCTATAGTTGCGTAAAAACATAGTGTCTCCTTCCCCGCGCCTTACGCGAGCAGCCCTTTCACGACCGACGGAATCCAATCCGGATCTCGCGGGAAGTTCTCGAAGTCCTGCATCTCCGAAAGCAGTGGATCGTCCGGGTCGACGCCGAGAGTTTGCAGTAGAGCGTACTCCTGGAGCGACTCGGCGAACACCTCCCACCGGATCGAGTCGATCGGGCCGTCGGGTCCGGGGTACACGACAAACGTATCGCCGTGCGCCCAGCCCGGCCACTTGAGCCCATCGCTCACGGTGTATTGATCGATCATCTCACGCGTCTGCGACTTGTACCAGTAGTTATAGCCCCAGTGCAGGAAACCGAGGAATCGGTGTTTATACAAGAGCCACCCGATCGCGCGAATCTTCGGGAGCGGCGTGTCGAGCAGGCGGTTTGTGAACCGACCGCGTGGGTTGCAGCAGAAGTACGCCCAACTCGGGATCGCTTCGTGCTTGAACTCGAGCGCGGTCGAGATGCTCGGGATCGGGGTATCGGTGAGACCGGCGCGCGCGAACTCGATGTTCGAGA
>PXBQ01000196.1 GCA_003566875.1 Spirochaetaceae bacterium
AAATCATCGTGCCCGCGCTCTGGTGGTCCGAGTCAACCAATGTCCTGCTCACCGCGGTACGCCGCGGAAGTATCGCGCCGGTGGAGGCGCGCGAGGCGATGGCTGCACTGCGCGCTATTCCGCAGCGCACCGACGAGCCGCCGGGCCCGGCAACCGCGAGGCATCTCTTTCACATCGGCCTCGGGTATTCGGTCACCGCGTACGACGCGGCGTACTTAGCGCTCGCGGAGCTATCGGCCGGAACTCTACTCACGCTCGACGGTGACTTGGCCGAAGCGGCACGGGCGATGCACGTCGAAGTGGCGTGTCCCGGTCAATCGGCAACCGGCTGATACGCCCGATTGAGATTACCCGCCGCGATTGACTCGCGAACCGAAGCTGACGTACTGTGAACTATGAAAAACATCACAGTTTCTGTGGATGATGAAACATACCACAGGGCGCGCATTCGTGCCGCTCTCGCGAACAGCTCGGTCTCCGCGCTGGTCCGTGACGCGCTCAACGAGATCGCCGGCCCAGAAACCGAGTTCGAACGCCTGCGAGCGGAGGAAAAGGCGATCCGCCGCCAGTTAGCGGCAAGAGACCGTGGTTTCAGCGCCCGAACGCGTCTTTCTCGCGAGCAGGTACACGAACGGCATGCGATTCGTTGATACCAACGTTCTCCTCTACAGCATCAGTACCGAGCCCGCCGAGTCCGGATGGGCCGACGTTGCGTCAGGTCTGCTTGATAGCGCCGACCTTGCTCTCTCGGTTCAAGTTCTCCAGGAGTTCTATGTCCAGGCGACCCATCCCAAACGTTCCGACGCGCTCTCGCATCAGGACGCGGCTGCGCTGGTCGCCACATGGCTTCGGTATCCCGTGCAAGAGACGACCGTTCAGCTCATGCGGGCGGCAGCGACGTGTGCCGAACGGTGGCGAATCTCGTATTGGGACGCAGCGGTCGTTGAAGCAGCACGAACTCTCGGCTGCAGCCAACTACTGACCGAGGATCTGAACGACGGCCAGGATTTCGCCGGAGTCGTCGTGGTGAATCCATTCATCCGGTTGTCGAGTTCCTGAACGGGAGAACGAGAGGTTGAAGCGCGACGGACTGCAGAAACTGATTACCTATGTGACTCCGTACTATGAAGCGAACGTTTCAAGGCGGAGATCACTCCGTTAGCCGGCGCGACATCATGACCCGCAGTTGAAACATCGACGGCATGAGCGTGGCCGACGAGTCTCGGCGACTCGAGCTGCGGCCGCCGATCACGCGACCGGTTTGCGCTCAAGCGATCCAGGTCGCTACCGTAAGACCGTTCGCGTGAGCCCAACGCCGCACGATCGCGATCTCGTGTGTATCCGGAAGACGATTTTTCGCACCGCGGATCTGGACGAGTTCCCTGCGCTTCACGTCGAGCTCTACCGTGAGAACTCGGGCCGCGCCCGCCGCGGTTTCGCGGCGTACCGACCAGATCGACGACACGCGTTTTTGGCACGATGCAGCGTACGACGCGACGCAGTGGCCGAGAACCCGGCCTTCCTCCTGGAGATCGCGTGAACTCACCAACTCCACGATCCGCCAGACACGCATGTTCTTCGATTCTTTCTTCCCTTCGACGAACGTGAACTCCGGGATGAGCGACCTGTTCCACGAGAGAGCGTCTCCTTTCCTCGTGCGCCCGAGCCGCGCGTGCCACTCATCGACGTGGCGAAGAAGGTTCTCCGGCGTCCGACCCGCCATCGAGAAGCCCGGGTGAGGCGGGCCGTCGTGCTCGACGACTCCACGTTCCACGAAAACCTCCCGATTCTCAAACTTCTGGTTCCAGATATAATCGACGATCGGTTGGTACATGGCAGTGTCGAGCATCGGGTTTCGCGCGAAAAAACGGATGAGCTCGAGATCGAATCGGTCTTCGCGGAACTCGACCGCGATGCGCGTCGCAAGAATCGCGTCGGCCATTCTGCGATCACCCCCAAGCGCGCAGACCTGACCGTAGCGAATCGCGGCGAGCGGCGTGAAATCTTCGGGCGCGAGTCCGAACCAGTGCGCCATGCGTTTCGTGAGAGGAGTGGGGAGCCCGGGCGCCGTTCGTATGTTGCCGCCTTGTCCCACATGGATGTACCAACGCCGGCGTGTGCGGTTCTTCGCGTACCACACCCCGACCATGAAAGCGGGTGGCTCGTACTCGCATAGAAGGTGAAGAGCCAGACTCGAGACCTGCTTCTCGATGTTGTGGCTGCGCGGTTTCCAGTCGCGGGGGTCGCGTATCCACTCGCTCCGATACAGGTAGAGATTCAAGACCGCGATCGTTCCGTTCTTCGTGGACAAAAGCTTGCTCGCGGAATCGATCTGAATCAGGTACTCACGCAGTCCATCGGCGGCTTTTTGCTTCCTGCATGCCTGCGCGATGATTTTGAGCGGCTCGTCGACGATCGTCCGTTCATCGATCTCGCCGGAGAAGATCCGCGTTATCGCGTGAGACGGGTTGTGCGACTGCCTTGCTTTTCGCAGCGCTCGGTCCAGAACTTGGCGACGCATGAGCTCCCGCTCGTGACGGCGCTGCAATTCCG
>PXBQ01000495.1 GCA_003566875.1 Spirochaetaceae bacterium
CCCAACGCGGCCCGGGGAATGTCAAGCTTAACCTTTATCTTTCCCGGCCCCTTTACAGTCGTCTCGGTCCATGCGACTTCCTGCATGGCTTTATCGGGACTGACAAATGCCGCCCCTGTTGAGGACCAGCCTGCTCCATTTTTGATGGCCATCTCTAATCCGAGACGTTCTGCTTCATTCATGGTATGCTCAAGCAGTTGCCACCATTGTTCACTGGCGTATTCAACAGGTCCCTTTGGAAGGCCTTCATGCGTGTTGAAGATGCTAAACCCACTAAGGCCTATCCGTTTCATGTCTTCCAAATCACGCGTGATGGATTCAGCCGTCACATGCCCATTCATCCAGTGCCACCAAGTGTGCGGCTTTGCTCCATCAGGCGGTGAAATGAATCCTTGTTCTAACACGTCAACTCTGCACGTATTTGTATATTCTCTAAAAAACCCGCGTCCGTCGACAACGCCAATGACTTGTTTTGAAGTCTCAAAAGGGAATATTTGCAACAGAACCAATATGGCCATCAGGCGTGAAAGGCCGTAAGTAGCCGCTATTTGTGCTTTCCATCCATTCATCTGACTGCACCTTTGATTTTAATTTTTCTTTTGTTTGCATGGATATTCATTTTAATATCAAACTTTGAAGTCCAGAAGCCGCCGACACATAACATACTAATCAGGATGTGTTTCTGTGTTTTGCGGTGCCTGAATAAGACTGACCGGCTCGGGCATAGGGAAGGATTCAACACGGTAATTGTATTCACCTTCCAGAGGAAAAACAATAGCTCCGTTACGGCTTACGGTTTGAATCACTTTTTCTCCGGGTTGTTTGATTACTCGAACCAGGTCGTTTTCCCAGGAATCGACATTCACATTGATCCGAGAGATTTTTCCATCGCGATGGTGGAAGGCCATGTCAGTTTTATTTAAAATCGGATATATGTAAGCGTTGAGACAACCAAATGTGTCTTCAATCAGGATCCCTTTGCCGCCAACAAAGAGCGGTGTCTTGCCGATAGGCAATGGGAATTCTTTCAAGGTCGTTGGTCCTTGATACATTTTTCCGGTATCATAATCAATCCATCTGCCGTTAGGCAGATAAACATCCCTTGTCTGAGCGGTCGCATAATCATCCCCATAAAGCGGAACAGCCATGAGCGACTCACCAAGAAGCCATTGGTATGACCGTCTTTGAGTATTGGCCAACCCGTAAACCTCCAAGTCGTCTGAATAAGCAAGCGGTAACGGTGTCATTGTGTATGGAAATCCGGTTTTGGCGGCTTTGATCGCATAACTGTAGATATAGGGTTGCAAACGGTGGTGCAAATGAGCCGCCCGACGCGTGATTTCAACCACATCCTTTCGCCCGAGACTCCAAGGTCCATAACCAAAAGACATAGACGGGTGAACAGCCGCATATTCTGCATAACGCATCATATAGAGTGCCACCTTATCCGGACACACTTTGTTGCGTTCCATTTGGGTCCATACGCCGGTCCCCCCTACAATATCAGGATATACATAGGGAAATCCGGAGTATGCAAGACTCAATCCGTTAATCGGGCCGCGATCCTGACTCTCGTAGAAATTGAAATCGTTATAACGATGCAAATCCATCGGTGACCCAAAATAATTATTGCGACCCATAATGTATACGTCTTTTTTCATCAGACGACGATTGACCTCATCGACCTTATCATCACGCTCAAGACGGTCCAAAAAAAACATCAAATCTTCTTTGAAACCATCAACGCCCGCATCAAGCCATTTTTGGCATTGTTTCACATACCAATCCACCGCGTTAGGGTCTTCAAAGTTAAGCAGATAAGACGGCCATCCTCTGTCTGCAAAGTTAATTGGCTCACCTACTTCATCAGTGATCAGAAAGCCCTTTTCAAGAGCTTCCACAGCAAAAGGATTGCCCCGACGAAAGGCAATTCGCAGTCCCAGCAAGACCTTCAATCCGCGTTCATGCATACTTTTGAGAAAGATTTCCGGCTGAGGATACTTTTCTTTATCCCACATACCAAAAGAGGTTGTCCCCCATAACTCGCTACTGCCGGAGGGCCAGAATCCAGATCCAATCACCATCCAACTCAAGGGATATCCAAGATCAAGATAGGTATTGATATTTTCTTCGACTGTTTTCGCACTGGTGGTCCAACCCAATGCACCAAAGGCCTCCCAACCAACACCGAAGAGTGTATATTTAGGCTTGAAAAACGGATGCCCCTCCTTCTGACGTATCGCTTGAAGCTCCTGGTAAATAGTCTTTGTGTCACCAATGATATAATACATTGAGCGTATCTGCCGGCTGGCTGAAGAGCCATGGGCTGCTTCTGTTTCAGTAAAACGAACAATCTTTTTTCTGGGCTCGACATTCACGCTGGCAAGTCCTTGAAGTGGGTGGACAACAAAGTTGCTGATCAGACGACCTTCCCTGTGTGTTTCCCACTCGGCCGTGCGAGCCCCCATATAGTCACTTTTAAACCCGGTGATCTCCGGGCTTTCACGACCAAACGCACCGTGATCACTCAGCCCGTAAGCAGGAGTTACCGCC
>PXBQ01000353.1 GCA_003566875.1 Spirochaetaceae bacterium
GACCGCGAGCATGTACATAACAAGATCGTTTGTCCCGATCGAGAGAAAGTCTGTCTCCGACGCAAGTTCCGACGTTGCGATCGCGGCGGACGGAAGCTCGATCATCGCTCCGACGCGCGGTGAGCCATTGTGCGGGATGCCGTCTCTCGCCAACTGTTCGATGCATCGCGTCAATTCGTCCTTTGCTTCTTGTACTTCTTCGACCGTCGAGACCATCGGGAACATGATCCCGATGTCGGCGTCGACTCCCGCGCGCAGCATCGCGCGAAGCTGCGTCCGAAACACTTCACGGTTCGCGAGCGAAAACCGAATCCCTCGGACTCCAAGAAACGGATTCGACTCGGCCGCATCATCGTCGAGCAGTTTGTCGCCACCGATGTCGGCCGTTCGAAGCGTGATCGGCTTCCCCGGCATCGAGCCGATGATGAACGAGTATAGGTCCGTCTGTTCGTCTTCCGAGAGGAAACCTTTCCGGATAATGAACGGGAACTCGCTCCGGTACAGCCCGATGCCGTCGGCGTATCGTCGCGCGGTGTACGCGTCCGCGAGAATGTTCACGTTCGCGAGAATCGATACAGCGAGCGCCGACTCAACGCGATCATCGGCCGCGTCGCCTTCGCTCGACGCGACTGCGGTGTCGGGCGGGGCCGCATCCGCGGTCGGATAGAGAACCCCGCGTGTTGCATCGAGTACAACCTCGCTTCCGTCGGGGATTGCCAACGCCAACTCGTTCGTGGTTGAGAGAACCGGGACTCCCAACGACCGTGCGAGGATGCCGATGTGCGCGGTCACCGTTGTTCCGACGAGGACTATCCCCGCCGCGCCGTCAATCGCGAGTCGTAACAGCTCGGACGGGAAGACGCTTTTCAGCACGACGACACGACCGTGGGCGAACGTGCCTTCGTTCGCCGTCTGCGTCAGATTCGAGAGGATCCTGCGCCCGAGATCCCGGATGTCCTCGCCTTTCTCAGCGATGCGTTCGTTGTGATTCGCCGAGAGGCTCTCCGAGAGCTCGTCGGTAACAATCGCCGTCGCTTTTTCGGGCGACTCTCCGGTCGATATCCGTTTGCGTATCTCTCCCGCGTACGCGGGGTCTTCGAGCATCATGCGATGGGCCGTGAAGATCAGCTTCACGACGTCCGCGAACCGCGATGCACCGTGTTCGATTATCTCGTCGATCTGCGTTATCGTCGCGGCGAGAGCCCGCTCAAAACGCGCCGTCGCGTCGACCGGTCCGGTGTCCGGCTCGAGTGAATCGGCGAGGCCGACCGCCGAACGCGCGTCGAACTGCATCGCCGCCCCGTGCGCGGTGCCGAGCGAGAGCCCGGTACCGTGAATCGTGTCGTGGATTTTGCTTCGTTCGGGGTCACTCATAGACACACGGGAGTACCATGCCTGAGAGGTTCAGTCAAGGTTGAACGCGGAGCCGAGCCCACCGCGCGTCACCGTGGTACGTGCAACGCGTAGAACCCGATTCGTGAGCCTTCGAGTACTATTGTCCCGTCACGGTTGATCCCGAACTCAGCGCCCGAGATGATGTCCCTGACCTGTGCGCGTCGTGCGCGCGGGTGTCTCTTGCCGGCACTTGGGCGCTTGCCGGGACTTGACTCCGAGCCGGACCCGTCGGCCGGTCGGATACGAATCGTTCGGGTCCCCTTTGGCGGGAAGACAAAGACCAACGTGCCGTCTTCCGTCGGTCCGGATCGCACCACGACCGCGCCCGAAGTCGTCGGGGTCGTTTTCACTACCGTGACCGGAGGCACAACGGCTGCTTCGACGGCAAGAATAGCGAGTAACGTCTCGAACTCGGCTCGGACGGACTCCGCGTCGGCACCGCCGAGCCGATAGTACGCGTCGCCGAGGTACGTGCCGAGTGAGACGATCCGTCCGGCCCCGCGCGGGGTGATCGCCACGAGGCCGTCACCGGAAATATCGGCGTTCGTGCCACCGCATTTCACCATCGGCGTGACCCACTGCGACGCTGCTACCGTGAGGCGGTTCCCTGCGACGTCGAGTCCGATCGCGGTGCCGTCGAGTCGTCGGCGACCGGTCTCCTTTACGCCCGTGAGTTCGGCGAGACTCCTCTGCTCGGGGTAGCGGTAAATGCCGTTCGCGCCGAACGCTCCGGTCTCGCTCTCCACCACCAACGTGCCGCCCGCCTCGACAAACGTCGCGAGCGCCGCGATTGTAACCGGCTCGAGCACGAGGCATCGCGGCATGAACAGGATTTTGAGTCCGTTCAACCGCTCGAGATGCTCCTCCTCGACGATCGTGTACGGAATCTGACGTCGGAGCAGGGCGGTTGCGTATCCACGGATCGCGTCCATCGGCAGAAGCGCGTCACCCTCCTGAGCCCAGTATAGGTAGTACGCCTGCGGAGAGAAGAAAATCCCGACCTCGGGTTGCGCCGGGCGGTACGACTCGAGCAGTTCCTGATTCTGCTCGATCGCCGTCGCGGTCTCTCGCATCGCGGCGAGACGTTCGTCGCGCAAACCGTCGTTCCCGGCTAACCCGAAACCGGTCGACTCGCGCCCAAACACCTCGTC
>PXBQ01000189.1 GCA_003566875.1 Spirochaetaceae bacterium
CTCAGCCACCCCTTCTGTTATACTCGCGCCATCAGGAGCAACGCGTGCACCATCTCACTCTCTGGCTGAACATGATCACGTTTTCGGTCTTGGTCGCGTCCGGCGGCCTGAGCTTTCTACGATTCCTCCGGATTCGCGCGGCGTGGCAGAAGTTCTATCTCGCGTACCTGGGATCGTACGCGGCGTGGCTGCTCATCTCGACGTACACGCTTTTTCAACGCGTCTACCTTCTCTCCCCGGTGCAGTTCGTGGACGTCTTCTTCGCGTACGCACGCATTGCCGTCTCGGTCGTCTTGGTGATCGTCGGTCCGATCGCGTTCGTGATGGTCGGTCGGCAGTTCGCGTCGGCACGGCGCCGTAGGCCCGGACGGGTATCTCGCGAGTGGGTCGTCGTTTGGACGATCGCTGCAGTCATCGTACTGCTCATCGTCCTGATGCTCGCGACCGAGCGGCCGGTTTTTTCGACGATCGCGACGTATCTGTTCAACTCCTACTTCGCGCTGCTCGCGATCCGCGCGTTGATGATGGTCGCCGGTTCTACCGCCGGCCGAGACGAACCGATTCGGACGTTCCTCTGGTACAGCGCGATCGCGCATCCGCTCATAATACTGGCCAGTGTGGCGCTTCGGCATTCGATGAGCCCCGATCGGTTCTTCTTCGCGAACGTGTTCGCGATCGGCGTGTTCTGTCTATAGTGGACCCCGGAAACTGGACAACGCGCTAAGAATGCGTTGGAATGTGAGACGGAGGTTTTTTCACCATGGGACAACAGCGAACGAAGTGGAACAAGGCGACGAAGTTTAGAGTCGCGATGGAAGCTTACAAGGGCGAACGCAGTGTAACCGAGATCGCCGAGGAGTTCGGAGTCAATCCGACGCAGATCCACCGATGGAAGAAAGAGCTCATGGAGCATGGGCCGGAAATCTTTGCCGGTAAGCGTGATGAGGACCGTCAGGCGGTGGAGTCCGAACGCGAGGAGCTGTACCGCAAGGTCGGGCATCAGCAGGTCCAGATCGACTTCCTCAAAAAAAAACTAGGGGTCGATCAGTTGCCGAACTTCGGCAGATGATCGAACCGGATCATGAGTACCTGTCGGTTCGCCAGCAGTGCGATCTGCTTGGCCTCAATCGCGCTACGCTGTACTACCGGCCGCAACGCGAGAACGAGGAGGTTCTTACGTTGATGCGCAGGATCGACGAGTTTCACACCGCGCACATCACGTGGGGCAGCCGGAAGATCCGGGATGCCTTGCGCCTGGAGGGCTTTTCGATCAACCGCAAGCGCGTGCAGCGGCTGATGAGGCGTTTGGGGTTGCGTGTGGTGTTTCCTCAATCGTTTCACCAGCGTCTTCCGGCCGATCACGAAGTCTACCCGTACTTGCTGCGGGGCGTGGCGATCACGCGGGCGAACCAGGTGTGGTCAATCGATCTGACCTATATCCGGCTCATCGACGGGTTTGTGTATCTGACGGCGATCATCGACTGGTACTCGAGGAAGATCCTCGCCTGGGATCTGAGTCTGACGATGGACAAGTCATCCGCGATGGAGGTGCTCGCAAGAGCGATGCGCCGCTACGGAACTCCCGAGATCTTCAACTCCGACCAAGGGGTCCAATTCACGTCGCCTGCGTTCCTCCAGCCGCTTAAGGACGCCGGCGTGAAGATCAGCATGGACGGTAAGGGTCGAGCGCTGGACAACGTGTTTATCGAGCGATTCTGGCGGACGCTCAAGTACGACGAGGTGTACCTCAACGACTACGAGTCGCCGGCACAGGCACGCGGCTGCATCGGGTCGTTCATCGAGACGTACAACGGGCAGAGGCCACATGCATCACTGGCTGGGATCACGCCCAACATGGCCTACAAGGGTTCGGGCGCTCAAGCTGCCTGAGCGGGAAAATGGCTAAAGACCCTCGTTGAGTGGTCTTGACAAAGGGGGCCACTGCAGAGCGAACCCGGCGCGCCGATGCGAGAGAAACTCGATCCGCATGTCGAGCAGCTGCGGCAGCCGATCGGTCGCAACGACTGCGCAAGCAACGGTCCGGGGTTCCGTTATGGAAACGGGTCACCGTTCATCGCGGTGAGTGGCCTCGAAATCGTGAGTTGCACAGGGGGGCACCTGTCGCTCTACGAGCAGCAAATCCGCGACGCGATAACCGAGCGGTTACTCCCCGCCAAGAAACATCGACGCCGCCGTCGCCATTGCCGGCCGCCCCGCGTACATGCGCAGAAGCTGGATCGCCTCCATGACCTGCTGCTCGCTCGCGCCGGCCTCCAGCGCCTGCGTGCCGTAGTAGCGAGCCCCATCGGGGTGATTGGTCACAGAGTCGAGCTGCATCGCCATGAGCAGCTTCACCCAGCGAGGTAGTGCCGAATCTGAGCCGATAAACTCGGCGTCGTCCGCGAGCACCTTCCTGAGCGCATCACTGCGCTTCGCCAATTCATCACTCCACGCCATTTACTCCTCCTGCTAACTGCACGAGCCACCCTGGTCTCGACGGAAACAGCTTCAGTCGAGTCGTGTTGTTGCGGCTCGAAATTCC
>PXBQ01000219.1 GCA_003566875.1 Spirochaetaceae bacterium
ATCCGTTGGCGTTGGCCACCGCTGAACGCGTGTGGATACCGCGTCATGTACTGCGGACGGAGGCCGACGTCATCGAGCAACTGTGCAACGCGCGCGTCGGACTCCTTCTGCCCGTACATCCGGTGAATCCACGCGGGCTCCGCGATGATGTCCTTGATAGTCATTCGAGGACTCAGCGACGAAAACGGATCCTGAAAAACCATTTGGATTCGCGGTCTCACTTCACGGAGATCTTTTCGCGTCATCGCCGACAGCTCGTACGTATCGGCCTCAGCGGGAGAGAAACGGATGTGCCCTGACGTCGGGTCGAGAGCACGCATTATCGTTCTCCCGATCGTCGTTTTGCCGCACCCGGACTCGCCGACAAGGCCAAACGTCTCACCGCGCCGGATCGAGAACGTGACACCGTCGACCGCGCGAACGTGCCCGTGCACTCGATCGAGAAAACCTTTCCTGATCTCGAAGTGTTTTATGAGGTCGGTGACCTCGAGGACGTTGTCACTCATCAGTACTCCTCACATCGCTCGTTGCGTGAAGGAAACAGCGCGCCGTGTGTCCATTCCCGACCGGATACAGCGCTGGGATCTCCTCCGACTCACACCGGGAGAAGCGCGACGGGCAGCGGTCGCGAAACGGACAGCCGCGTACAACGTGGTACGGGTCCGGAACGCTGCCGGTAATCGGGGAAAGCCTATCGGATCCGGTGATTTTTGGTATCGAGGAGAACAACGCGCGTGTGTACGGGTGCTGAGGGTTGCGGAAAATTTCCGCGACGGGCCCCGTCTCGACGAGTTTTCCAAAATACACAACCGCGACGTGATCCGCGGTCTGCGCGATGACCCCCATGTCGTGTGTGATAATCATCAGGCCCATTCCACGCTCGCGTTGAATATCGCGCAAAAGACGAAGAACCTGCGCCTGAACGGTTACATCGAGTGCCGTCGTCGGTTCGTCCGCGATCAACAGAGCCGGGTCGCAGCTGATCGCGAGCGCGATCAGAGCGCGTTGGCACATACCGCCCGAGAGCTGATGAGGGTACGAGTCGACCACGGCGCCCGGGCGTGGTATCCGCACAACTTCGAGCAGCTCTATCGCTTTTTCCCGCGCCTCGGATTTCTCGAGTCCACGATGGTGGCGGAGCATCTCGCCGATTTGCTGACCGATCGTGTGAATCGGACTCAGGCTCATCATCGGTTCCTGGAAGATCATCGCGATCTCGTTGCCGCGCGTCGCGCGCATCGCGCTTCCGTGGGGTTTCAGCTTCGTTATGTCGACCACCTCGCCGTTTTTCTTCCGGAACAGGATCTCGCCCGACTCGATCCGCGCGGGAGGTTCCTGAAGAAGCCTCATGACCGATCTTGCCGTGACGCTCTTGCCACAACCCGATTCTCCGACGACTCCGAGCGTCTCTCCGTCGGAGATCGAGAGATCGACGCCGTCGACTGCTTTCACGACGCCGTCGTCGGTGTGGAAGTACGTTCTTAGGTCGCGCACGCGCAATAGCTCTTTCACGATTCAATCGCTCCCGTCTCAATGACTCGAATACGGATCTGCGGCGTCACGCAAACCGTCGCCGACAAAGTTGAACGCCAACACCGCCACAACGACGAACGCCGCGGGCGCGAACAGCCATGGGTGCAGCGCGATACTCGACACGTTCTGTGCTTCCTGAAGCAGTACGCCCCAACTCACAACCGGTGGACGCAGCCCAATTCCGAGAAAACTCAACGCGGTCTCGGCGATTATCATCTGCGGGATCTGCAACGTGAGCGAGGCAATGATGTGGCTCATGAAACCCGGGATCAAGTGGCGCCAGATGATGTAGAGATCCGATGCTCCGGAAAGATACGCGGACTCTGAGTAATTCTCACGCTTCAGCGTGAGAATCCTCCCGCGCACTACGCGTCCGAGGCTGGTCCACCCGATCACCGAGAGAATGATCGTGATCATGAAGTAAACGCGGACCGGCGACCACCCGGCCGGCAACGCGGCGCTCAGCGCCATCCAAAGCGGAATCGCCGGAAACGAACGGATGACCTCGATCGACCGTTGGATGAGATTATCGATCCGGCCACCGTAGTAACCCGATATACCGCCGAGAAACAACCCTATAAAAAAACTCAACGCGACGCCGACGAGACCGATCGTGAGCGAGATCCTCGCACCGTGCAGAACCTTTGAGAATACGCAGCGTCCAAGCCGGTCGGTACCAAACAGGAATACCCGCCCTTCCCCGGCTCCGAACAGGCGTATCTCGGTCCGAAACAGACCGAGAAACCGGTGTTCGGCTCCGCGCACCCAGAATCGGATCGGGAAGTGACGGGACGTGTCTTCGGTGTACACTCTCCGGTACGTGTGCGGGTCCACGGTCCGCTCGAGACCATACACCGCGGGGCGCAAAGAAAATTTGCCGGCTTCCGTAACGAATCGAATCGGCGTCGGACGCGCGTGGATGAAGTTGCGGTCAAATTCGAACGGATCGTACGGACTCAGAAACGACGCAAAGGCCGCCATGAAGTAGAGAA
>PXBQ01000003.1 GCA_003566875.1 Spirochaetaceae bacterium
CGGAACGTTTTGTTCGAGAGCCATGTCAACTTCGGAGGATCGATTCCGTTCGGATTCTGGTTGAACGTGATGAACTGCGTCGACGATGCGGGCCCGACGCTGTACATCTCGAACCCGATGTCGTCTTTCCGGTCGACGAGCACCGCGTAGTCTTCACCGCGCACACCGAAGAGATCGAGACCGCCGCCGAGGAAGCGCTGGAGTTGTGCGTCCTGATCCGGGATGATCTGGAAAATCAGCTCGTCGAGGTACGGAAGCTGCGTCCCCCACTCGTCGCGCTCGTAGTAGTGCGGATTCGGGATCAGCCGTACGCGCTGACTCGGGACGTACTCGGCGATCTTGAACGGACCGTTTCCGATCACCTGCGTCACGTCTGTGTCGACTCCCCAGTATGAGTTGACCGCCGCGGCGCCGCCTTCTTCGAGCAGAGGCCCGAAGATGTGCATCGGAAGTGGGGTCCTACTCGACAACGTGTGAATACCCGCGTACACGCTCGGGAGCGTGATGCGGAACCGGCGATCGTCGATCACTTCCCAGACCGACGGCTCGCCGCCGACAAAGAGGCCCGAACGTTGGTTCGTCTGCACGTCGGTGTCGTAGTAGATCTTGTTGACCGCATCGACAAAGTCGCGCGACGTCAAAGGTTGACCGTCCGACCAGCGCAGATTCGGTCGAAGCGTGTACGTGACGGTCTTTTGATCGTCGCTGATCGCGAAGCTCTCGGCGAGATGTGGTTCCCACTCGAGCGTGTGCTGATTCCGTCTCATGGCGTAGGAGTACAGCCGACTCGTGATGTCGGTCGTCGACGTCTCGGCCGCGACGACGACGTTGAACGTCCGTGGATCGCTCAGACTCGGCATCACGAACGTGCCGCCGCGGGTACCGCGCTCCCAGCCGTCGGAGTAGTCGATCGACATGACTCCGGGGAACTCGGCCTCACCGGGCTGCGCCGCGTCGTCGATGACGCGCGGAGCTTCTTTCGCACCACCCGCAAAAACGAGTGACGCGGAGAGGATGAGCACCAGGAAAACGGACAAAAGGATTCGTTTTCTCATCAGATATCTCCTTTCAAACTATACTTGGCTCCAGACTACCACGGTGATACCGGATGTGACAATACTTTTTTTTGTTCAGGGTGTTTTTCTTTCGGCAAGGAATGTTCCTACATCAATGTAGCCCCAAAGCGACAAAGTGACATGAAGACATTGAACTGAAAAAAAGTGGGAACCGACAGCATGAATGCGTCGATTCCCCTTTTTTGTCTTGAGTTTCAACCGGACCTAAGCACCGGTCCGCGGTGGCGTTATCGCTGGTAGATCGGGCGCGCGGTATACGACGTGTGAAGATACTTGTGCGACACCTCGCTCAACGGTTTTTGCAGAAATTCGTCGTACAGCGCTTTCACGGCGGGGTTGTGGTGCGAGCATCGGAGCTTCGACATATCATCGTCGGAGTAGATGCCCTTGATCCTCTTCTGCCGGATCTCGTCGGTCGCGCCGTACGGTTGGCCGCCGCCCCCGATACAGCCGCCGCGGCACGCCATCACTTCGATAAAGTGATACGGGAGTGGGTCGCCGTTCTCCTCGGCTTCCTTGACCTTGTTCAACACCGCTTCGACGTTACAGATCGAGTGCGCGACCGCAACGCGTACCTCGGTACCCTGTATGTCGATCGCCGCTTCCTTGACTCCTTCGAGCCCGCGCACCGCGGTAAACTCGATTTTCTCCGCGTCGGCACCGGTGACAAGGTAATACGCGGTGCGGAGCGCGGCCTCCATAACGCCACCCGACGCACCGAAAATCGTGCCCGCTCCCGTGTAGATGCCGAGCGCGGGGTCGGCTTCCTCGTCGTCGAGGCTCAGAAAGTCGATGCCCGCCGACTTGATCATGCGCGCGAGTTCGCGGCTCGTGATCGAGACGTCGATGTCTTGCGTTCCCGACGAGAACATCTCTTTCGCGCGAGAGATCTCGTACTTCTTCGACGTGCACGGCATGACCGAGACGTGGAAAATGTCTTTGGCGTCGATGCCTTTCTTCTGCGCGTAGAACGTATTGACGAGCGCGCCAAGCATCATCTGCGGTGACTTCGCGGTCGAGAAGTTCGGGATCATCTCCGAGTAGTACTTCTCCATGAAGTCGACCCACGACGGACAACACGACGTGATGAGCGGCAACGGACCTTTCTTGTGCACGAACCGCTCGAGAAACTCGCTCCCCTCTTCCATGATCGTCAGGTCGGCCGCGAAGTTTGTGTCGAACACGGTCTCGAATCCGAGTCGCCGAAGCGCCGCGTAGATCTTACCGGTGACGACCGTGCCTGGTTCCAACCCGAACGCCTCTCCGAGCGCGACGCGGACCGCGGGGGCGATCTGCACGACGCAGTGTCGTGTCGGATCGCGCAACGCGTCGAGCACTTTCCTGGTCTCGTCGTTCTCAAAGATCGCTCCGACCGGGCAGTGCGCCGAACACTGCCCGCACTTGATGCACGGGCTGTCGTTCAAAAGAATGTCGCCAGCGGGCGCCA
>PXBQ01000002.1 GCA_003566875.1 Spirochaetaceae bacterium
GCGTGACGAGAGCCGACTCGATCTGGAACCGGTTGAATGACTGGGCATGCCCGGTGGAGATTTCGGAAACGCCGATGATCGTCCCGGGATTCGCCCGCGGGACGGTACCTTTCGGTCGCTGCCGCACGGCCGGCGCGCGCCGGACCTCGGCGCCGACCCCAAGGGCGTCGCGGAGCGCGTAGAGAAACGCGCCGGTGTGTTTGCACGGCTCGTACTCCGACGGGCACGTGCACCCGTGAGTGAATCCATTTGGATGCGCGCGCAGGATGACGCGATACGTCCCGGTTTCGCCTTTGACCTTACCGATAATCTGGTGTTCGTCCGCGTACTCGCACGCGCACCGGTCGCGCCGGTACAGCCCGAAAGCACGCACGCGCAGCGCGGAGTACTCGAACATACGGTCGACGTCGAGCGCGCCGAGGAACTCTCTCCACTCACGGGTGATTCCGGACGGATCGATCACGTAACATCCTTTCCTGACAAACCGCGGGCAGCCTGACTCAGCAGCCTCGTCTTTTTAAACCGGAAACATTATGCTGGTCTATACTGAAACCCGCAACCTTAAGGTGCGGTAAGAATACGAGGAGGCAGTATGGGCAGTACTGATCCGTACAAGATCGCGGAAAGGTTCCGCAAGTACCTTCGCGTGACCGACGTGACCGACGGGCTCGATGCGGTCGGACGAAACGATCTCACGCTGATGTCGAACAAGATCCGGCCGCTGTGGCTGGGGATGAGATTCTGGGGACCGGCGGTCACGATGCAGGTCGTTCCGACAAATCGTCACATGCCGTTCCCACTGAAAAAGGAGGATGCGCTCCGACAACACGCCATTTGGCACGAGATGAACGGCTGGCGCGCCAATCTCAACGCCGAGGTGAAAGAGGGGTGCGTCGTGATCACGTCGACCGGCGGTGCTCGCGAGTGCGGTTACTGGGGTTCGGCGAACGCAATGGACGTGCAGGCAGCAGGCGCGCACGGTATCGTCACCGACGGCTACTGCCGCGACACCGACGAGGTGATCATGCAGAAAACCCCGGTCGCGTGCGCGGGAATCGGGCGTCCGATCATTCCCGGACGGGTCGAGCTCGAGAACGTCCAGGTGCCGGTCGCGTGCGGCGGCGTCCTGGTCCGGCCCGGAGATATCGTCGGGTGCGACTGGGACGGAGTTGTTGTGGTTCCGATCGAGGTCGCCGAAGACGTGCTCGTCTTTGCCGCGCGAATCGCGGTCGACGACAAGCAGGCGCGAGCGAAACTCTACAAGAAGCTTGGGAAGAAGCCGGATGAGACGGTCGACTGGGAAGCGGCAGCCGAGTGGTTCAAGGATTTGCTGTAGGCAGGAAACTTGAGATCCGGACGCTGCCGCCCGGATCCGTCCAATAAACCCACCAGCTATTTCTTCTTGGCGGGGGCCTTCTTGGTATCGCCCTTGCCGGCAGCCGGCTTTGCAGGGGTCGACCCGGAAGGCTTCTTAACGGGTTTCGCTGCCATGGTGCCTCCTATGACACTCTTCCATAAGAATACACCATACTCATTATTCTGTTACATAAATTCGCATCCGACGCGCACGTTTTCACGCGGGAGGCTCGCACCATACCTGAACCTCGACGTACCGTTCGGGTCCGAACTCGCCGACCGGGTTCCAGTCCTGCGGGAGACCGTATCGGGCTATTACGCTGGTGATCTCGGTCCACGTGTAAACGGTACTCCGGTACTCTTTACCGTCGGCGACGCGAGGGCTGAACGTCGGAAACAAGTCACCGTACGAGAACGACAAGGCCGAGGTGTCAAACCGCGATATCGGTATCTTCACGAAAGCGGGCTCGGTGTACCACGTCTCGAGCCACGGACACGCGCCGATCACCATGTAGTGCGGCACCGCGCGGATCGGCCGGCCGCCTTTCTTGATGAACAGCTCGCGCGCGAGAGCCTCGAGCTCGCCCCGGCGCGCAAGGTAACCGTCGTACCGGTGCGCCGCGAACGTGGTGTTCGTGCGCTTGATCGCGTCTAGAATCGCCTGCGCGGAATCACGATCGAGATCCGAGAGGTTCCGGAACGGACCGGCGCTTTTCTCGTAGTAGTGATACAGTTCCATGGTTGACTCCCGGAACGCAGCGAGACGCGGCAGCGTTATCGGATCCGCACGATGTACACGTCCGACCGTTTTCCGCCGATACCACGGTTGTAGCTGAGCCATCTGCCGTCGCGCGAGACGTGACAGTGCGGATGACACTGCTGTTGACGAGGCGTCCATTCGGTGTCGTGCCGTGCGAGAACTTCGAGCCTCGGCGCGCCGTGCAGATCGAGATCGGTGTAGTGGATCTTGATCACCTGGTCGGCCGTGAACAGGCCGTCGGTGATCATCACGTCCTCGCACGGGTGCGTGCACATGTGCCCGTAGTGATACTCGCTGTACCGCCGCTCGAACCCCGTTCGACCGGTGACGTCCGCGGCGCCGATGTAGTGGCCTCCCTTTGCCGAGGTCCCGTGGTAGAACACGCGGTCGCCACGGCAGTTCCA
>PXBQ01000101.1 GCA_003566875.1 Spirochaetaceae bacterium
GCGACGATGAGATCGGACACGAGCCGTCGCGCCGCTTCGCCGTGGTCGTCGTTGCGCAACTCGATGAGCGTCTCGAACGAGATCGGAAGCCGCTCGGTTACCAAACGATGGTTCGCCTGGAACCGGAAAACGTTCGTCGGGTGCGGCCGGGGCGGAGCGATGTACGCCGGGTAGTTCCGGGACGAAAGCGGATACGGTTCGCTCATGTACCACGGCGGCTCGTTGCTGCTCGCGAGCCAGCCGCTTGCGGGGTTCACGGCGCGCGGCATGTCGTCGTACGCGTGGTACCGCCTCCAGATCAACTCGCCGCGGTCGCCGGGAACCGGCGCAGACCAGAACTCGAAATCACCTTCGCTTCGAACTGGGGGAAGCCCGCCGAAAAACTCCATGATGTTTCCGTCGCGGTCGGCGTACACGACGTTGAAACCCGGCAACTCCATCCGACGCAGCACCGCGTCGAACTGCTCCAAACTGCGTGCGCGGGCAAAATCGACCCAGACCTCGAGCGCTCCGGGACGGTCGAGTCCGGCGATCCTGAGCGCAAGTGCGCTCTCGCGCGTGCTTCGGATGACCGGACCGTGAGCCGAACGGCGGACGGCGAGCGTGTGCTCCGCGTACGACCCGTCAGACTGCCTGACCTTGATCCGCTCGGTGTGGTCGCTGAACGCGCGACGCTCGCCGTCGAGCAGGTACCCGTCGCGGTCGAGCTCGAGCTCGTATAATGTGTAGCCGCGGTACGTGTTCACGGTGTGCGTCCATCCGAGGTACTCGTTGAACCCGAACGCGAACGACGGGAGACCGAGAATCGCCGCGCCGTACGTCCACCGCTCGGGCAGTACGACGTGCTGCTCGAACGCGAGGTACATGTCGGCCCACGGCATGTGTGGATTGCCCATCAGAATCGTGTTCCCGGACGCGGACGCCGCCGGCCCGATCGCCCACGCGTTCGAACCGGGGACCGAGTTCTGTCGCTCCCACGTCTCGGTCTGCGCGTCGAGCATCGCCTCCGGGCAGATCCACCCGAAGAAGAGCAGACGGATCGAGTGCGAAACGACGTCGGTGGCGGTAATTGGGAAGACGTCGCGCGATAGTACGTCGAGGTCAAACGAACGCTCGGCCGCGTACGCGTTTGCGCCGGCGGCAAAGTCTTCGCAGATCGCGCGCATGCGCGACGAGATGGCCGCGGTCCACCGCACACCGAGCGCCGGCACGCCGACGGTACGAGTGCGCCGGTCGGACTCGAGGAACTGCTCTCCGTAGACCTCCGCAGCGCGACCACGCGCCTGCGCGTAAAGAAGAGCGATCAGGTCGCCGTGCGCGCGCATCTGTGCCCAACCGCACCCGAACGCCGCGGCTCGTTCGTCGGCCGCGTAGATATGTGGGACTCCCCACGTGTCCCAGAGAATCTCCGGTCGCTTGTCGATACCCATCAACCCACGATGCCAATGCGCGCGCGACGCGTCAAGAAGGCGTGTCGACGTGCAGGAATCGCGAGCCTGCCGGCTTGGACACCGCGTGTGAATCGTCCGGAGCGGCACACCGTTCCGAGCGGTCGGATCGCCCGTTACTTCGGTGTCCGTGACTACTTCCTCAGCATCGAGAAGAGGGAATCGAAAAGAGGGAGTCGTATGGGATGCCTTTTCGACGCGCGTGTAGTACACTTCCGGAAGCGGGGCAGTTCGATCCCGGAGAAAACTCGGTACGGTATCCGGTTTCCAGAACACACTCTGCCACTCCGACAGGTATGGCTTTCGGAACCAATGGAGCTTGCCGCGTATGACTAGCGCGAAAAAATCGAGTCGTGTTGCAGCAAACAAGATCGCAATGACGCTCGTATTTGTGGTCTTGGCCTTGTTGTGGATCACGTCAACGCACATAGGGTTGAGCGGGCCGTCAGCGTTCCGCGCATACACCGTCGCTGCGGGAGTCGGGTTGATCGTCGCAGGGTACTTCGTCACCAGCATCATCTTCCGGAAGACGACCGAACTGAACCGAAATATCGTGGAAAACGAGTCGAGATTTAGACGCGTACTCGATCACTCGCGTGATGTCGTGTATGAGCTGAATCTCGAGTCCGGGGGCTACGACTACATGAGTCCCGCCGTGGAAAGTGTGCTCGGTTACACGCCGGAAGAAATTCAGACCGGTGGTGTGGATTTTATTATCGAGCGTATGCACCCGGAAGACCGGGAGAGAATGGAGAAAGAAATTCTCGAGGCGAAGGGGGTCGGCGTCGAGCAGCACTTCACGAAAGAAACCGAGTATCGAGTTCGAACGGGTCGGGGAGAGTATATCTGGGTAAACAATCGACGAAAGCTTGTCCACAACGCTGACGGCCGGTTGGTCGCAATTGTAGGAGCTGTCCGCGATATAACGGCTCAGAAAGAGCACGAGGCTTTGATCCAAAAGTCTCTTGACGAGAATCGAACGCTGGTGGCTGAAATCCACCACCGAGTGAAAAACAACCTGGCGGTCGTGACCAGTCTGCTCTCGTTGCAGAAGAACACGGCAACCGGTGA
>PXBQ01000363.1 GCA_003566875.1 Spirochaetaceae bacterium
AAAATGGCCGCTTCGATCGCGTCCCGATCGACAGAGCACTGCGCGACCTGGTCGAGCATACGTTCCAGGCGAGACTGACCATCTCCAAAACTCGCGTAAATCAGACACACTAACCGGATATCCGGATGATCTGATACACTCTCGACAAATGGCGTAAGGTCGTACCCCAGATGCCTCAAACTGGTAGCAGAAAGCTCCTGTAAAACCGTTGCGCTTCGATCAACTTCCCGATGATCCGGTCCCGGTCGATGTTCAAGAAAAACCTTCAACGCGTCAAAGGCAAATGAATCGATTTTTTCATGATCAACAAGAAACCGTATGTTCTCCGGTTTCGGATTTCCCGGTGCGTATACAAGCTCAAGCTGTTCCCTGTGACGCTTCAAGTGCTCCCATACTGCCTCCCGCGTCGTACTGTCTCGTTGCACGAAATCAATGAACCCGGTCGTTGCGGACTCAAAACATTTTCTCTGTCGCCTCCGGATCCATTGACGAAATGTCCGCAACCACGATCGCAATCGGTCATTGAGCGGGACATCCGATTCGTGATTGTCCGGCGGCAACCCGAGTTCCTTGCGCACAGTATCGGAACGCTCGAATAAACACTCGTCGAGGCGCCTCTGGATTCTTTCGATTATCTCTGGCGCCAAGTCGACCCTACTGATCCTTAGAAAGTCAAAAATTTCCTCTTCCGCGTCAGGGGTGCCATGCTCCGCGCTCTCCCACGCCTTTAAACACACGTCAACGGTTCGGTTGGCCAGGTCGACGAAAAAAACACCGAGTTCCTCAGAGTTCTCGCCGCAAGGATCGACCGCAACAAGACGTTTGTATCGTGCCGCAATTGAGCTATTATCGCGCGACATGTCTCAGCCTCCGCCAATCGGACTTAAACGGAATATCGTGTCGATGATGATGAAAAACTGATCGACAGAATCATCTCTGTCGCGCTAATTCTAGAGTCAGGATCGCTCGATGTCAACGGTACGATACGCCACTTAGAACTCACTTGAGACTCACCCACGCGAAGCATTCGACCTCCCCGCGACCGACGAACGCTCTACCGCCCAAGCTCCGCCCAGACCGGCTCGATGTCGTACACCGCACCGGTGCGCGCGGCGGTGTCGATCGCGGGGGCGGCGACCGCGCTCTCGAGGCCTTCGTCGCCGCTGCACTCCGGGGCGGTGCCGTTGATCATCGTGTCGTACAGGCTCTTCATGATGTACGCGTCACCGCCGCCGTGGCCCCCTCCCGGTAGCGGGAGGCTCGTCGGCTCGGTGTCGCCGAGGCGCTTCGTTGTGAGTGAACCCGAGTATAACTCGGCGATGATCGTGCCCTCGCTCGCGGAGATGTAGAGGCGGCGCTCGGGGATCGGGTTCGACATCGTCGCCTGGAACTGCACCTTTACGCCGTTGCGGTACTGAAGGATCGAGACGAGCGTGTCCATGATGTCCTTGTCGGACTCGAACGGACACTCGACGCCGTGCGGATCGCGCCAGCCTTCGAACGGGCTGATCCCGTCGCGTTTGTACTTCTCGCGCAGACCGCGGTTCTCGGGCACAAAGAACTCGAGCCCACCGAACGCGGCGGCCTTCGACGGCACCGATCCGATCAACCAGTTCAGGATGTCGAGGTCGTGGCAACACTTCTCGAGGATGTGCGGTCCGGACAACTCGGTGTGCCGTCGCCAGTTCCGCATGATGTACGTGCCGTGCGCGGGCGTGATGTTCTCATCCGCGTCGATGCTCAGGATGTGGCCGAACTCCCCGGACTCGAGCAGTTCCTTCACTTTGCGGTACAACGGCGCGTACCGGAGCACGAAACCGGTCGCGAACGTGAGTCCCGACGCGAGGTGCGCGTCGTGAATCATCTTGCAGTCGGCGATCGTCGTCGCGAGAGGCTTCTCGGTGAAGACGTGTTTCCCGGCGGCGAACGCGGCAATGATATGCTCGCGGTGAAATGAGTTCGGCGAGAACACCATCACCCACTCGACCCCGTCGGTCTCGATCGCCGCCTGGTAACTGTCGCAAATGCGCGCATCGGAGTTCCAGACGCCGACGGCCTCTTCGGCCATCGCGGGGTCGGGGTCGTACACCGCCTTTATCGACACCGTCGGGCCGTCGTTCAGCAAGTTTTTGACGACCGACCGGCTTCGTCCGCCGGCCGCGATCACCGCGACGCCTATCTCTCGTGCTGCCATTCTGTCCTCCGAACTCGCCGGTTACTATTGAGTCCATACACAATAGACCGCCGACGCACGATTGTAAACGGATGAAAATTTCGATATCCTGATTACTCGTTCTATCCGCAAATCACCGGCGTCAACGACACCGGTTCACGTAGGGATTCCATAGTGCATACAGGTTGGAGAGTTACGCTCGTCGGGTTCGCGATCAACGTGCTTGTCGGCATCACGTACACGTGGAGCCTGTTCGCACGCGGCCTCGTCGTGCAGCACGGCTGGACACAGGCTCAGGCCGCCGCCCCGGACACCGCGTTCCTGTTCTTCTACGCGTTC
>PXBQ01000087.1 GCA_003566875.1 Spirochaetaceae bacterium
CATTTAGTGGTCCCCAGTTGACCGGTCAGTATACTCTCACAATCGAGGGGGCGCCTTGATTTTCCATCGCCGTGAAAATGCGGCGCCGCGAGTCTACGGCCGGTCGGCGGTCCCCGGTAGTTCCGCCATCAACGCGGCAACATCCTGCAGCGTTTCTCGCACCGCGGTGAAGCGTTGTTCGGCGATCAGCGCGTCGAGGTACTCGTTGAAACGCGCGTGAAGGGCCGGGTGCTCTGCGCGTACCGCAGGTGAGCCGACGATTCGCAAGACGAGAAGTTTTGTCTCGAGCAGTTCGAAATCCGGCGGCGTCGCCGGTGTAATCGAGTCGTTGATCTGTTTGCGCACGTCGCTTATACCGGCGAGTATCGTCTGGTACTCGCCGGCGCGCGCTTGCAGACTTTCAATTTCGCGCGAGGCGGCGCCAATCTCGCGCGCCGCGGCGGCGAGCTCGGCGCGCGTCGTATCGAGTTCCGACGTCGTCCTTGCGAGTTGTGCTTCGAGGTCCGCGGCTGCGGCTTCGGCTTGAGCCGTGCGCGTGAGAGCGGCGTTGCGTTCTGCGATCGCGCGATCGGTAGCTGCCGCCTGCTGATCGAGGTTAGCCCGTACGGCCGCGAGCTCCGTCTCGAGGCGGTCGAGTTCAGCCGTGTCGACCGGTCGCGCGGAACTCGCCTCGAGCTCGGATATCCGGGCGTCCCGCTGCGCTACCGCGGCGATCTGCTGTTCGAGTTCGTCCTCGATCGTCGAAAGCTCGCTTCGTAGCGCCTGCAGTTCGTCTGAGGCGAGCGCGAGTTGCTCATCGATCGACGCAACGCCGCCCGCGGTCAACCGTCTTTCCAACTGCGATTCGAGGGTTCCGACGAGGAATAGCTCGACTCCGCGTCGGCGCTGCAGTTCGGGAATCGACGCGATCGGTCCGGCTTCCAGGTACGCGCGCAGTGACTCTAACTGCTCGGCCGCGGCGTCGAGGCGATCGGCCGAGAGACTTTCACGGACGCCCGCATAGAAACTCACGAGTTGATCGAGAACCAACTGGGTTTGCTCCTGCCGTGCCTGAAGATCTGAAAGCCGGTTCATCGCCTCGGTTCTTTCGGCGCGAAGCTCGGCTTCGCGCGTTGCGAACTCGGCTGCCGCCTGTTCTTGTTGTTCTTGAACGGCCTGTGCGAGTGCCTCTCGTTCCGTCTCGGCTGAACGCAAAGCACCCTCGACTTCGGCGAGCGACGCGGCGAACGCCGCCGCGCGACTTTCGATCTCCGCCTGCGCTTCGGCCTGGACGCGCGCGAGCTCGCGGCTGAGCTCCTCGTTTCGCGACTCGGAAAACTCGGCCAGCCTGCGTTCGATCTCGTCCGCGTCGATATCCAAAGCGGCGAGCCGGGAGCGTTCGGCCTCGAGTTCGCGTTCGAAGGCGATACGTAGTTCTTCTTCCTGTTGAGCAAGCTGCGACGAGATCTGCGACTCCACGAGCCGGCGCTCGGCCTCCAGGTTTGTGAGGCGTTCCTGGAACGCCGAGATCTCGCGTTCCTTCTCTTCGAGTTGAGCCTCCGATTCCTCGCGTAGCGCCGAAAGAAGGCGACCTTCGGCCGAGAACAGCGACACTGTGCGTTCGACGGCCAGTTGCTCCTGCGAGTCGAAGTGGCGGAAAAGCACGAACGCGCCGACGACGATCAGGATGACCGCTCCGACGTTGACCAACAACGGTAGGCCGTACCCGGCCTGTCGCGGTGGCGTCTGCTGCTGCGCGTCGTCGCGCGTGATTTTCTGACTCTGCATCGCGAGACGAATCTCGGCCTCGATCTGTTCGCGTTCTTCGGGCGTGCCGTCGAAATCCTCGTACGAGTCGGTGCCCTTTTTAACCAGCTTCAGATGCGGGTGTGGATCCTGTGACAGGAAATCGATCGCGCGTCGGTAAAAACCACTCAACTCGGTACTCTCCGCTCCACCTTTTTACTGCACACCACAATTGTATGATGATCGGTCGCCTCAGTCAAATTCCCGACAGATTGTCTCGCGAATAGACCGATTCGCAATCACTACCTGGAATCCATAATCGGCACGTTGACCGCATGACGACAAAGTACTACGATCGTGTTCTGATGAAAATCCGGGCAAAAACGATCCTGGTAGTTCTGCCGCTCATCATCACGCCAACTCTGTTCACCGGAATGATATCGACGTTGCTCGCGCGGAACGGGATCACGTCGATCGCGACGCAGTTTTTGATGTTCAAGACCGAGCAGGTCGTCACGTACGCAAACGGCCAGTGGAATCTGCTTCAGGACAACGACCTCCACAACATACCCGAGTATCGGAACGCAGCCGTCTCGGCGATCGAGACATTTGCCGAAAGCGTCGTGCGGTCCGACTCGGAGTCCGTCTTTGCGGTGAGAGAAGACGGTGATCTGGGTTTTTCGACCGATCGAAACGTCGTCGGCGATTCATCGCTCGCGGGCACCGAGAACGTCGGATGGCAACGCATCCGAAACGCCGGGGTACCGCGCGTCGCGTACGCGATACC
>PXBQ01000477.1 GCA_003566875.1 Spirochaetaceae bacterium
AGGTCCTCTGGGAACAGGTTTCGGCTTTAATCGCCGAAGAAGCCAAGAGAGGTGGTACGCACGACGTCGATACCTCGACGGTCTCGGGCATCACGTCACACGCACCGGGTTACATCGACAAGGATCTCGAGGTGATACGCGGGCTTCAGACCGACGCGCCGCTCAAGCGCGCGGTGATGCCGTACGGTGGCATCCGGCTCGTCGAGAACGCGTGCGACGCGTATGGGTACACGCTCGACGCGGGCATAAAGGATACATTTCACAAATACCGAAAGACGCACAACGACGGCGTTTTCGACGCGTACACGCCGCAGATGCGTGCGGCGCGATCGGCCGGAATTATCACCGGCCTCCCTGATGCGTACGGTCGTGGCCGGATCATCGGCGACTACCGGAGGCTCGCTCTCTACGGTGTCGACGCCTTGCTGCGCGCAAAAGAAGCCGAGCGCGAGGCGGTTGAGGTCGGTTCGATCGACGAGGACACGATTCGTCTGCGCGAAGAGCTTTCCGAGCAGATTCGAGCGCTCGGTGAGCTCACCGAGATGTCCGCGTCGTACGGGTTCGATGTTACGAAGCCCGCGGCGAACGGCACCGAGGCCGTGCAGTGGGTCTATCTTGCGTACCTTGCGGCGGTGAAGGAGCAAAACGGAGCCGCGATGAGTCTCGGCCGCGTCTCGAGTTTTTTCGACATATATATAGAGCGCGACATTGCAGCGGGCGTACTGAGCGAGGCCGAGGCGCAAGAAATAATCGATCACTTCGTGATGAAACTCAGGATGGTTCGGTTTCTTCGCACGCCGGAGTACAACGAGCTGTTCTCGGGCGATCCGACGTGGGTGACCGAGGTGCTCGGCGGCATGGGACTCGACGGACGAACGCTCGTCACGCGGACCGCGTTCCGCTTTCTGAACACTTTGTACACGCTCGGTCCGGCGCCCGAGCCGAACATCACGGTACTGTGGTCGGCTCATCTTCCCGACGCGTTCAAGGAGTTCTGTACCGGGGTTTCGGCCGATACGTCGTCGATTCAGTACGAGAACGACGACATCATGAGGCCGTACTGGGGTGACGACTACGGCATCGCGTGCTGCGTCTCGGCGATGCGGCTTGGGAAGCAGATGCAGTTCTTCGGCGCTCGGTGTAACCTTGCGAAAGCCCTGTTATACGCGATTAACGGCGGCCGTGACGAACTCAAAGGCATCCAGGTCGGGCCCCGATTCGAACCGATCACGTCCGAGTACCTCGAGTACGACGAGGTGCGCGAGAAGTTCGAGTACTTTCTCGACTGGATCGGAAATCTCTACATTAACTCGCTGAACGTGATTCACTACATGCACGACAAATACTCGTACGAGAAGATCCAGATGGCGTTTCACGACAAGGATGTTCTGCGGACGATGGCGTGCGGCATCGCCGGGTTGTCGGTCTGCGCGGATTCGCTTTCCGCGATCAAGTACGCGCGCGTGAAGGCGGTGCGCGACGAGTCAGGGTGCGCGGTGGATTTTGTCGTTGAGGGCGATTATCCGAAGTTCGGGAACGATGACGATCGTGTCGACGAGATAGCCGTAGAGCTCGTCGAGATGTTCATGGCGAAGCTCACGAAAAACCGCACGTACCGCGATTCCGTTCCCACGCAGTCGATCCTCACGATCACGTCGAACGTCGTGTACGGTAAGATCACCGGTAGCACCCCGGACGGCCGGAAGGCGGGCGAGCCGTTCGCGCCGGGCGCCAATCCGATGCACGGGAGAGACACCCGCGGCGCGATCTCGTCGCTCTCGTCGGTCGCGAAGCTTCCGTACGCGTCGGCTCAGGACGGAATATCGTACACGTTCTCGATCGAGCCGACGTCGCTCGGGAAGTCCCGCGACGCGCGGCTCTCGAACCTCACCTCGCTTCTAGACGGGTACTTCGAGAAAGGTGGGCATCATATCAATGTCAACGTGCTCGATCGTGAGATGCTGCTCGACGCTATGGAGCATCCGGAGAAGTATCCGCAGCTCACGATCCGCGTCAGTGGATACGCGGTGAATTTTGTCCGACTCACGCGTGAGCAGCAGCTCGACGTGATCGCGCGAACGTTCCACGAACGGTTCTAAGGCTGGGTGATCGTGGAGACGACGCGTATTCACGCGATTGAGTCGTTCGGCACACTCGACGGTCCGGGGATCCGGTTCGTCGTGTTCTTTCAGGGCTGCCCACTTCGCTGTAAGTTCTGCCACAACCGCGACACGTGGGATCCCGCCGGAGGGCGCGAGGTGACCCTCAGCGAGCTTATCGCCGACGTCCGCCGGTACCGTGGATTTCTCGCGCCGGCCCGTGGCGGCGTGACCGCGACCGGCGGCGAGCCGTTACTACACGCGCGTTTTCTGTCGCGGTTTTTCGCGGAGGTTCATGTTCTGGGGCTCACGACCGCGCTCGATACATCGGGCTATACGCGCATCACACCTGAGATCTCCGCGCTGCTCGACGAGACCGACCTCGTCCTGCTCGACCTGAAACACGCCGACGA
>PXBQ01000401.1 GCA_003566875.1 Spirochaetaceae bacterium
AACAGCGACGACTGGCCGGACGCGCGCAAATCGCGGCGGCGCGACGCCCACGCGACCAGCGCGTTGAGGTTGTCCATGAGTTCACACCGGTTCGCGTGCAGCGCGTCGAACAGTCCGCACTGGATCCCTGCTTCGATCACCTTCCGGTTCACGATTTTCGAGTCGATACGTTCGAGGAAGTCCGGGAACGAGACAAACGGTCCGTTCTCGGTTCGCTCGCGAATGATCTCGTCGACCGCCGACGAGCCGACGTTCTTGATCCCGATCATGCCGTACACGATCTCGCCGTTCGAGACCGTGAAGACCTTCTCGCTCACGTTCACGTCGGGCGGTCTGATCGTTATCCCCATCGCTTTCGTCTCGTCGATGTAGATCGGGAACTTCTTGGGGTCGTTGATCTCGTTCGTCAGGTTCGCGGCCATGAACTCGGCCGGGAAGTTTGCCTTGAGGTACGCGGTCTTGTACGCGAGAACCGAGTACGCGGCGGCGTGCGACTTGTTGAAGCCGTATCCGGCAAACGGGAGCAGCAGATCAAAGATCGCCGCGGCGGTAGACGCGGGGAATCCGTTCGACTGGGCGCCCGCGGCGAACTCCGCCTTCATCTGTTCCATCACGTCGAGCTTCTTCTTTCCCATCGCGCGGCGCAGGATGTCCGCCTGACCCAACGAGAATCCCGCGACGATCCGGACGATCTCCATGACCTGTTCCTGGTACACGATGACGCCGTACGTCTCTTTGAGCACGCCCTCGAGCTCGGGGAGCGGGTACGAGATCGGTACGCGTCCGTTCTTCGAGTCGATGAACTGGTCGATGTTCTCCATCGGGCCGGGTCGGTAGAGCGCGTTCAACGCGATCAAGTCTTCGATCCGCGTCGGTCGCGTGCGGCGGAGCACGGTCTGCATGCCCTGGCTCTCGAACTGGAATACGCACGCGCTCTTTCCTTCGCCGAGCATCCGGTACGTCGCGTCGTCGGTCTCGGAGATCGTGTCGATATCGATCTCGATCCCACGGCGACGGATCAGCGCGACCGTGTTCGTGATGAGCGTGAGCGTCTTGAGTCCCAGGAAGTCCATCTTCACGAGCCCGCAGTCCTCGAGCATCTCCATCGTGTACTGCGTCGAGACCGCGCCGGTCTTCGGGTCGCGGTAAAGCGGCACGTAGTGAGTCAACGGCTCCTTGCCGATCACGATGCCGGCCGCGTGCGTCGACGGGTGGCGGTGAAGTCCCTCGAGTTTCAGGCTCACGTCGATTAACTCGCCGTGAACGCCACCGCGGTCGCGGATCTCGCGCAGGCGCGGTTCTTGTTCGAGAGCTTTCGGCAGCGTGATCTTGAGGTCGTTCGGAACGAGCTTCGCGGTCATGTCGGCTTCGGCGTACGGCAGGTCCAGCACACGCGCGACGTCGCGGATCACGGCCTTCGTCTTGAGCGTCCCGAACGTGATGATCTGCCCGACGCGGTCGCGCCCGTACTTCTGCGTCACGTACTCGATCACCTCGCCACGCCGTTCGTAACAGAAGTCGATGTCGAAGTCGGGCAGCGATACGCGGTCGGGGTTGAGAAACCGCTCGAACAGCAGGTTGTACGTGAGCGGATCGATATCGGTGATCTTCAAGGCATACGCGACGATCGAGCCCGCGCCGGAGCCACGCCCCGGTCCGACCGGGATTCCGCGGTCTCGCGCGAACTTGATGAAGTCCCAGACGATGAGGAAGTACGCGACAAAACCCATCGGGATGATCACGCCGAGCTCGTACTCCGCGCGCGCGCGGATCGTCTCGTCGATCGTTCCGTAACGCTCGGCGAGGCCGCGGTACGTCAAGTCGCGCAGATACGTCGCGGTATCGGGGTACTCGTTCGGGATCTCGTACTCCGGGAAGATCGGCCCCGGGAGCTCGATCGTGAGGTTGCACTTCTCGGCGATCTCGCGCGACCGAGCAACGGCGTCCGGGTACTCCGAAAATATGCGGCGCATCTCGTCGGCCGACTTGAGGTAGAACTCCTGCGTAGAGAACCGAAATCGTCCGGGTTCGTTTTTTTTACGTCCGGATCCGATGCAGAGCAGAACATCCTGCGCGTTCCAGTCTTCTTTGTTCGTGTAGTAACACTCGTTCGCGGCGACAAGCGGAATCGAGAGCGTGCGCGAGAGCGTGACGAGATTCTCGTTCACGACGCGTTCTTCCGGAAGTCCGTGGTCCTGGAGTTCAAAGTAGAAATCGTCGCCGAACCTTTCCTTGTAGCGGCGCGCCCGCGCCTCGGCGTCGTCGAAACGATTCTGCAGGATCAACGCGGGTATGTCGCCCGAGATCGAACCCGTGAGCGCGATCAGCCCGTCGCCGAACTTCTCGATCAACTCGTCGTCGATCCTCGGTCGATAGTAGAACCCCTCGGTGTACGCGAGAGAGCTGAGTTGAAGGAGATTTCGGTACCCGACGGCGTCTTTGGCGAGCAGAACGACGCGCGAGGAGTTTTTTGAGTCCCGGTCGGTTCTTTTTCCGTCGGTGATGTTCAT
>PXBQ01000412.1 GCA_003566875.1 Spirochaetaceae bacterium
AAAACCGGCCGTCCAGTTCTACACGGGGAACAAACTCACGGGTCTTGCCACACGGATCGGCAAGGCACACGCGCGGACCGCGCTCTGCCTCGAGACGCAGTACTACCCCGACGCCGTGAATCACCCGAACTTTCCGTCCGCGATCCTTTCACCCGGCGAGACCTACCGCCACACGACGGTGTATCGTTTCTCGACAGAGCAATAAAAAAAGGGGGCTTTCGCCCCCGGTTGTCGTTTGCGCTCCGCGCTTACTTCGCGGAAATCGCGATCTTGCGGGGCTTCTGCGACTCTTTGATGTGAAGCGTCAAGTTCAGCACTCCGTTCTCGAGCTTCGCATCGATCTTCTCTCGATCGATCGTGTCGTCGATCGCGAAGCTCCGGAAGTACTCGCCGTGCGGCCGCTCGCGGACCACGTAGCGGGATCCGTCGTCTCGTTCCGCCCGACGGCCGGTAATGATCAACTGGTCGTTCTCGACATTAATATCGAGATCCTCTCGCCGGACCCCCGGCATTTCAAGACTCAACACGACCGCGTCCTTGTTTTCGACGATATTCGATACCGGCCGTATTCGCCGTCGTGCAACCTGTTGAACCGAATTTTCTGTAGCCATACTCGCCTCCATTCTCATCGTTCGATCGAGCGTCGCTTACGCGACGCTCACCGAAATCCGCTTGGGCTTCATCTCTTCACGCTTCGGAAGAGAGATCCGGAGCACTCCGTCGCGCAGATTGGCGTCGATCTTGTCGCCGTCGGCGCTCTGCGGAAGCGCGAGCGATCGCTGGAACGATCCGGACCAGGTTTCCTTTCGGAAGTATCCGCCGTTCTCGCGCTTGGTCTCGCCCTTCTTCTCACCCTTGATCGTCAGAACATTTCCTGCGACCGAGAGTTCGATGTCGTCCTTAGAGACACCCGGGAGATCGCACTCGACCTCGTATCGGTCCTCGTGCTCGACGATATCGACGGCCGGCGAGAAACTCGTATCGAACAGGCCCGATACGCCGTCCGACGGCTCGATATCGAACAGTTTGTTGATCTCGCTCTGGATGCGCTCGAGATCGCGCATCGGATCGTACACGTCGTTGCGTCGCCATCGTGTGATATTCATATGCACCCTCCTCTATATGGTTTTCTTCTTTCACCTTTATTATTGCGAGAATCGTGCCAAGTCATTCACAAATTTATAACTATATATACTATAATTATTTAAAAGATCGCGAGTCGCGCGAGCTGCACCGAACCGACAGCGTTCTCTTCTCCAAATGATCATTTTGACACACCCGTTTTTTTCGGTTTTCTATGTGTATCATTTTGATACATACGACGGGATGCGAGAGTTCACGACGCGTAAAAAACACACAAGGGGGCGTATGCAGTACTTCCCAACCTCTTCGCAGCCGCGTATTATTGTTGGTATGACGGTAGACGAGAAAATCGACGCCCTTCGGAGTGAAATGAGCGCGGCCGGATACGACGCATGGATCGTTACATCGGCCGATCCGCACGCGGGGGAGTACGTGCCCGCGCGATGGCAAACGCGAGCGTGGTTGACGGGTTTCGACGGCTCGGCGGGTACGGCCGTGGTGACTACGGACAAAGCCGGGTTATGGGTCGATTCTCGGTACTACCTCGCGGCCGAGATAGCTCTCACCGGGACCGGGATCACTCTCTACAAGAGCGGTCTGCCTGAGGTTCCTGATTTCCCCGAGTGGCTCAATAGCGAGCTCTCCGACGGTTCGCGTGTCGGATTCGATGAGTCGTGCTTCACGGTACACGAGGCAAAGACTCTGTCGGAAACGCTTTCGCCCGCGCGCATCACCGTAGCGGCGGGTTCCGATCCGTTCGACACGATCTGGTCCGATCGCCCCGCCCGTCCGCGCCGGCCGGTACGGCTATTCGAGACCGAGTGTATCGGAACGAGTCGCGCAAAAAAACTGGACGAAATACGAGCGGCCGTGCGTGGGGCCGGGGCTACACACTGTCTGGTCACCGCGCTCGACGAGATCGTGTATACCTTGAACGTTCGCGGAGAAGACATTCCTTTCAATCCGGTCACGATCGCGTATCTTCTCATCGCTCCTGCGGGCGCGACGCTGTTTATCGATACGGGAAAACTCGACGCAGACGCCGAGCACGCGGTGACGCACGATTCGGTCGAAACTGCGCCGTACGAGGCCATATTCGCGGCATTGCGATCGATGCCGGACGACGCGTGCATCGTGTTTGACCCCGCAAAGACAAACACGGCCCTCAGAGCGGCGATCGGTGACACGCGCATCATCGAAAAACCGAGCCCGGTCGAACGCCTGAAGGCCATTAAATCGGAATCCGAACTGGCGTGTCTCGACGAATGCTCGGCGCGCGACGGCGCGGCGCTCGTCGAGTTTCTCGCATGGCTCGAAGAGACGGTTCCGGTAGGCCCTGTTACCGAACTCGCGGCCGCCGATCGCCTCGAGCAGTTCCGGCGCGATCGCGGCGGGTACCTCGAGCCGAGCTTCACGAC
>PXBQ01000240.1 GCA_003566875.1 Spirochaetaceae bacterium
GTAAAGGTCGAGCGCCTCTTGCTGCGGTGCGCGCACAAAGAGGATTCCGTCGAGCTCGACCGTGCGGCCGGACTCGATCATCTTGCGGCCGAAGTCGAACGTCAACTCGAAGTGACTGGCGCGCTCGGATGAGTGTGCCGTGACCGGGGTTTCGTCGGTTTTCCCGGGGTAGAGGTTGAGCTTCACGTAAAAGAACTGGTCGAACGGTGCCGCCTGCCCGAGCAGGAACGCCTCACCGCCGTCGGACTCGGTGATCAGGGTATACATCTCGGAGCTGAAGACACCCGGTACGTTCGACGGGAGATTCGCGAGGTTGCTCGACGCGAGCGAAATAACCTGGAGCCACGGGCGCAGAGGTTTCTCGCGCCGGCGATAACTGCGCGCGGTAGACCACGATTGATACCCGTTTCGCAGGAACGAAATCCGGCGCGCGTCGAACGTCTTGAGATAGTCCGAGAGACCGTTCTCGGCGGGGATGAACATACGCGTGAGGCGAATCGACGTGTCGGACGCGTTCGTGAGACTGAAACTCAGCCGACTCATTCGTGGATCGATCTCTTCCCACTTGCCGCGCAGGACGATTCCTTCGCCGGAAAACTCGAGCTCCGCACGGCTCGCCGACTCGGCCGCCTCAAGAGCGACGGTGCGTCGGTTCACGCCGTCCTTGAGCTGCAGCACGGGCGCGATCGGGACACGATCCCACGAGATACGATGACTGAACGCGTGATCGTTCACGATGTACTGCCTTCTTTTGAGAACGCGACTTAAAAAACTCTACTCTATTTCGATTGTGGGTGCAATCGCTCGCAACACGCGGTATACTGTCGCCGTAAGAATCGTGAATACACAGTACGGAGCGACACACGATATGAAACCAGGTATGAGAAAGTTTCCGGCGCGCTCGTCCGGCGCGCCGGCAGGAATCCGGATCGCAACGCTCGTGCTTCTCGCGGCGTTTGTGATCGTATCGTGCGCGACGACGCCCGAGACGTCGCTCGTCTCGGCGGAGATCGGCTACCAGGTGCAGAGCCGTCGCGTCGAGAGTTCCGGCGGCTCGTATTCCGTGCACCGCCTGGCCGTGTACCGCGACGAGACCGACACGGTCGAAGTCGGAATCATCACGTACGACAGCGGTGCGCCAAACGATTACGTCGTCTCGATCGTGTACACCGGAGATGAGTGGCGCTTCATGGAAGGGAACGTCTTGATCCGCGTCGACAGGCATCTCTGGAACCTGCGCGACAGCTCGCCGCAACGGCAGGGTGGGTACAGGGAGGACGTGACCGAACGGCTCGTCGTGACGTTGACCGACGATCAGTTCCGCGAACTCACGCGCTCGACCGGAGCCGCGCTCGAGTATCACCCCGGGAAAATCGTGTACATCTCACGCGCGGGCTCCCGGGCGATGCGCCGGTTCTACAACGAGTTCGCCGGCACCTGACCTCGTCCGCGCGGCCGCGGCCTACGGCAGCCGGAACGCCAATCTGACCTGGTAAGGATGCGCGAGCCCGGTGTAACCGGCCCCGGGCCGGTCGACGAATCCGTCCGCCGTACTGTACTCGATCTCGACATCACGATTCTTCTCGATACCAAACTCTGTCTCGATCGGACGTGATCCTGACGCCGAGACGGGCGTGTCGCTTCGAAACACGATGTCCGTGAAGAACGTCTCGTCGAACATCATCACTTTGATCTCGCTCCACGACCGCGCGAGCGGCCGCCGAAACGGCACAAAAAACCGATACACGATCCTGTCGCCGCGGAACAACGCGGAGAATCGCTCGACGCGCGACACTGGGTGTCGTCGTCCGTCGGCCGTGACGACCGTGAAGTAGTTGTAGTGAACCAGATTCGAGAACGCGTTCTGCTCGATCACTTCGATCTGCTCGTCGCTCAGCTCCCGGTTCCGGGGAACACGAAAATCCACGGCGATCATCGCCGTGAAAAACTCATCGAACTTCCACTCGGCCCAGAACCCTTCGAGCGCGTCGTCGGAGAACTCAAACTCGACCGCCGCGTCGAGGAAGACGTGCGGATGCGCGACGGCGAGTGACGGCACGAACACGAGCGCAGTGACGATCAAGAATCGCATCATTTTTTCGCGTCGGCGACGGAATACCATACTACCTCTATAACAATTATCGGACGGGAACACAATCGCGCCAATAGACCGATACGCTTTATTGGCCGAACGCGACGAGAGTGGTATAAAGAGATCACGTCACAAAAATCTCGATTCGAGGACACCATGCAGAACGAAAACGAAACCAAACCGTCCGGCTCAACGGAGTACACGCCGCCGGCCGGGTCGACGACCCTGCACACGCACGTGACCGACGACGGCCGATCGCTCGAGTACACCGCGGTTGCCGAGTGGCTCGTGCTCCGGAAAAAAGAAGAGCCGATCGCCGAGGTTTTTCACGTCGCGTACACCGTTCCGACCGACGAGAAAAACCCGCGGCCGATCACGTTTGTGTTCAACGGCGGACCCGGTGCGGCGTCCGCGTACCTGCACGTCGGAGCGGTCGGGCCGCGTCGGGTCGTGTTCGATAAAAAAGGCGATGCCCCCGCGCCACCGTCGCGGCTCGAAGACAACCCGCAGTCGTGGCTCGAGTTCACCGACCTCGTGTTTGTCGATCCGGTCGGAACGGGTTTCAGCCGCACGATCAAGAAAAAGGGCGGTGACGGAGCCGAGGAGAAGAGCGCGGGCAAAGGCGAGAAAGACGGCGAGAACACCGAGTTTTTCGGCCTGAAACGCGATCTCGAAGCACTCGGTGAGTTCATGCAGAAGTATCTCTCGAAGTGGCATCGATGGGACTCACCGGTTTTTGTCTCCGGGGAAAGCTACGGCGGCTTCCGCGCGGCAAAACTCTCGCGTCTGTTGCACGAGGGCTACGGCATCGGACTGAACGGTGTCGTCTTGATCTCACCCGCGCTCGAGTTCCCGCTCCTCGACTCGTCGGACTACGACGTACTGCCGTGGATCGACACGTTCCCGTCGATGGCAGCGGCTGCGGCGTTTCACGGCAGATCCGGTGTGTACGACTCGCACTCGCCGGTCGCCGACGTCGCGGCGAACGCCGCGTCGTTCGCGTGCACCGACATGGCGCGAGCGTTGGTCTCGGGCAACGGCATGGCCGAACGCGACTTGGACCGGATCAGTAAACGCGCGGCCAAGTTTCTCGGCATCGACGCCGCGGTCGTACAACGAGCCGCGGGCCGCGTCACACCGCGGGTCTTCGCGCGGACGCTGCTCGCCGACGAACGGCGCGTCTGCGGGCTGTACGACGCGACGATCACGGTGAGCGATCCGTACCCTGACCGCGAGACGTACGAGGGCCCGGATCCGACACTCTACGGAATCGAACGCGTCTTCACCGCGGGCATCAACACGCAACTCCGCCGCGCCCTGAAGCTCGAAACCGAACGCGACTACCACCTGCTAAGCCTTGACGTGAATCGCGCGTGGAAGATCGATCACGAGCGACACGCGCTCGAGAGTCAGATCGGCGCGACCGACGACCTCAGGTACGGGATGACGATCAACCGACACATGAAAGTGTTGATAGCGCACGGGTACTTCGACCTCGAGACGCCGTTCTACTCGACGGAGCGCCTCGTGAATCACATGAAGCTCAGCCCCGAGCTCAGGAGCAATCTCTCGACCGCGTACTACGGAGGCGGACATATGTTCTATACGTGGGAGTCGTCGCGCGCGGCGTTCTTCGCGCGCATCAAGGAGTTCTACGCCGGTTCGGTGCAGGAAACGTAACGCGGCGGTCGTACGGGATCCGTGTTTCGTAGGCACGCGGCCTCAACTCTCCGCGTGCGCCTCGGCGGACGGCTGCGCGGTGAAATGCCGCGCGGAGAGTACCCCGCGCACGACGATGAAAACCCCAACGGCGGCCCAGTACGGCGAGACTACCGTCTGCGCGACCGCTCCCGCAACGACCGGGCCGACAAAGGTGCCGAGCGAGAACACCGCGTAAAACACCCCGAACGCGGTCCCGCGTCGGTCGGCGGTGGTGCGGTCGACGACGGTCGCGCAGAGCGCGGGAAACATCGTGCCGTACCCAAAGCCGTACAGAACCATCGCGACGGTAAAAGCCGGCCGCCCGCCGGCTACGGTAAGCAGGCCCAACGCGGCCACGACCAAAACCGAACCGGCGACGATCGCCGGCCGGCGCCCGAACGCATCCGATAACCGATTGGTCGGCAGGACAAAGACAAGAATCGCCGCGATCGCGTATATTCCAAAGTACGATCCGGTGTGCGCCGCCGAAAGGCCGGCGGCTTCGATCGTCATCGGGAAAACCATCGCAAGCGCCCCGGTCGCAAACGTCAAACTGAACACCGAGAGATACGCGTACTGAAGAGAGGAGTCGCGCAGCACGGACGCGAAAAATCGAACCCCACGTGGTCCGCGCACGATAACCGCGTCGCCGCCCGCAACGGGCTCGTCACCGGTTCTGCGCCGGGCCGCGGTATCCCGGACAGACACGAGCGCGACGAACGCGGTCAGGATCAACAGCACACCGAGCGCGACAAACACCGGGCGTGGGCCGAACATCACGCGTCCGATACCGCCGAGCGCCGGCCCGACCAATGCGGCCACCGCGACCGCGGCGCCCGCAAAACCCATCGAGCGGCCGATCGTGCCCGAGCGCGTCGCATCCCCGGCGTACGCAAAAACGGCCGGGATCAGAATCGCGCCGCCGAGTCCGTGCAGAATGCGGAATCCGAGCAGATGCCCCGGTCGCGCGGCGATCGCGTACGACGCGACCGCGATCCCCGCGATCAGCATGCCCGCGACGATACCGGCGCGCCGTCCGTACCGATCGATCGCCGGTCCGGCCGCGAGATTTCCCACCATGTTGAAAAACGAGTACGAGCCGAGAATAAGACCGGCGTACGCGCCGCTCGCGCCGAGCGACGCGATAAACGGCGCGAGGATCGGGAGCTGAGCCATCGTATCGAGAAACGCGACGGTGATGATGAAGTACGTGACAAACCAAACGCCCAGGCGCCCGAAACCTTTCATGACAGAGATAATATACATCGATCCCGGGAGTGGAAAGCGCTTTCCTCGAGCGGCGGCATAGGTTAAATTCAACGCATGAGCGAAAAAATAGAGACCGCGCTGTTCGCGGCAGGGTGTTTTTGGGGCGTCGAGGACGGCTTCCGCGCGATTCCGGGCGTGATCGACGCGGTATCGGGTTACTGTGGCGGTACGGTTGAGAACCCGACGTACGAGCAGGTCTGCACGGGGCGCACGGGTCACGCCGAGACGGTCGAGATTTCGTACGATCCGTCGCGCGTCACGTTCGCGGAGTTGCTCGAGACGTTCTGGACGATGCACGACCCGACGACGCTCAATCGTCAAGGTCCTGACGTCGGCACGCAGTATCGGTCGGCGGTGTTCTACCTCGACGCCGAGCAGGAGAAGATCGCGCGCGAGGCGAAAAAGCAGCTGAACGACACGGGTCGTTTCTCTCGGCCTGTCGTGACCGAGATCACGCCCGCCGTGCGATTTTACCGCGCCGAAGAGTATCATCAGCGGTACTTCGAGAAACACGGGATCAGCCACTGTCCGGTAACGCCGACGAAACGCGATAACTGACTCACCCGTTCCCCCGTCTTTGCGCCTTTCAGCAAGAAATGGGTAGCAATAGCGAATTTATCTCCCTTGCGAATCCCCTCTTCCGGCGCCACTATTACGTCACCGTCATTTTGTGATCATTTCGATTGTAAATGCACTTTTTTCATACACGTTCTGTAATAGGGGGTTCGATGAGCGACGCACAAGCTACGCAAATCCTGGCGACGTCGCGGAGGGCTTCGCGGGGACGCCGGTTCCGGAACCAGTTGGCGCTCCAGACGATGATCTTTCCGGGTCTTCTGGTTTTCCTCGTGTTCGAGTACGGTCCGATGTTCGGCCTTCAGATCGCGTTCCGCGACTACTCGCTGGTCCGCGGTTTTTTCGAAGCGCCGTGGGTCGGTTTTCGCCACTTCCAGCGATTCCTGATCGACCCGAACTTCTGGACGGTCATCCAGAACACGATCGGAATCAACGTGCTCGGCCTCGTTCTCGGCTTTCCCGCGCCTCTGATGTTCGCTTTGTTTCTGAACGAACTACGGAACCAGCGGTTCAAGAAGTTCACGCAGACGGTGTCGTACCTGCCTCACTTTGTGTCGTGGGTCGTGTTCGGCGGCCTCGTGATCAACCTGCTTTCGCCGGAGACCGGTGCTGTAAACCGGCTGCTCGTGATGATCGGCGCGATCGAGCGGCCGATCTTCTTCATGGGGCAGGCGCAGTACTTCTGGTTCATCGCGGTGTTGTCGGGCATCCTCAAGGGCATCGGCTGGGGCGCGATTCTCTACCTCGCGGCGATGGCGGGGGTCGACCCTCAGCTGTACGAGGCGGCGATCGTAGACGGCGCGGGCCGTTTCACGCGGATCTGGCGCATCACGCTGCCGTGTATCATGGGGACAACGGTTATTCTCTTGATTTTCCAGATCGCCGGATTCTTCAACACCGGGTTTGAGCAGATCTGGGTTCTTCAGAACTCGCTCAACGTATCGCGCTCGGAGACGATCGATACCTACGTCTACAAGGTGGGGCTGCAGCAACTGCGGTTCTCGTACGCCACGGCGGTCGGATTCCTCCGATCGATTCTCGCTGTGATTCTGGTGATGGGCGCAAACACGCTCTCCAAGAAAATCACCGAGAAGGGTCTGTTCTAAGGGGGGCGTATGTTGAAAGCACGATCTACCGGCGACAAAATATTCGACTCGATCAACGTGTTCGGGATGATTCTCCTGATTTTCCTGACGCTCTATCCGTTCTGGTTTGTGCTCGTCGGATCGCTCAGCCAGGGCCTCGCGTATACCCGCGCGCGCGGCGTGTACTGGTGGCCGGTTCAGTTCACTCTGGCTAACTACGAAGTCGTGTTTCGGGAACCGGGCATCGTCTCGGCGTTCCGGATGACGATAATGCGTACGGCCGTCGGCACGGTAACGCACCTCACCGTAACGTCGCTCTTTGCGTACGCGTTCTCGAAGAAGAACCTCGCGGGCCGGAAGATCTACGCGACGATCGGATTGATCACGATGTTCTTCTCGGGTGGAATCATCCCGGCGTACCTCGTGCGCCAGGCGCTCGGCCTCTTGAACACGTTCTGGGTCCTGATCATCCCGGCGATGATCAACTTCTGGAACGTGATCATCTTCCGCGCGTTCTTCGCCGAGATTCCCGACTCGATCAGCGAGTCGGCGAAGATCGACGGCGCCGGTGAGTACCGTATCTTCGCGCAGCTCATCCTGCCGCTCTCGGCGGCGGTGTTCGCGGCGATCGCGTTGTTCACCGGCGTGTGGCACTGGAACGACTTCTTCCAGCCGTTGATTTTCACCACGTCGAGCAGGTTCGAGACGTTGCCGTTGCTGCTCGTGAGGACGATCCGCACGCGCGAGGCGGCCTCGGGCATGGCGACCCGCGCGGCCGGGCTCGGAATCGAGCAGGATCAGATCAACCCGCTCACGATACAGATGGCGACGATGATCGTCGCGGTCGCACCGATTCTCCTGCTGTACCCATTTCTTCAACGGTACTTCGTGAAGGGAATCATGCTCGGCTCGATCAAAGGTTAGACTTGTTAAAATCGCCCGCGTTGCGGGCGGACATAAAACCAAGGAGGAAGCGATGAAAAAACTTATCGCACTCGCAACGATTGCACTGCTCCTGATCCCGGTCTTCACCGTGACCGCGGGTGGTGCAAAAGAAAAACAGACGGCCGCGGTCGTGCGCGAAGGCACGGGCCCAAGCTGGACGTGGGACACCGAGCCCGTGACTCTGGGTCTGTATATGCACGAAGGGTGGTACACCAAGCGGTGGAACCCCGAGGTGAACATCCGTGACAAGGCTCTGCTCGACGCGACCGGCGTCAACCTCGACATCAGCATGCCGACCGGTGACGCGCAGGAGCGGCTCAACACGATGATCGCCGGTCGGTCTCTCCCGGACATCGTGATCCTGGGCTGGTGGTTCGATCAGGTACGCCAGATGCAGGAAGCCGGTATGTTGTATCCGCTCAACGAGCTGATCGACGAGTACGCGCCTGACTTCTGGGACATCATCCCGCAGTCGATGGTCGACTGGTACACGGCTCCCGACGGGAACTGGTACCAATTCCCGAACTTCTTCTGGGCGGGAGAGGACCTCGAGCGATACGCGGAGTACGGCGTCGGGTTCCAGAGCAACGCCGGCATGTTCGCGCGCAAAGACATCATGGATGCCCTCGGGATCACGCCGGATGACTTCAAAACGCAAGACGGCATGGTCAACGCGCTGCGCAAGGTTCGCGGTTACCAGTACGACGGCCACCCGGTTCACCCGGTCTACTTCGGCCCGGGTGCGGTCGGCGAGTTTCTCGGCTGGATCGGGACGGGCTTCTTCGCGGTTCCGCGTGAGGACGCGGACGGCAATCTGCTCGACATGCGCGTTCAACCGAAGTACCTCGAGCTCGTTCAGTTCATGAACCGAATCTACCGCGAAGGGTTGATGTCGGACGAGAACTTTGTCGATACACGGCAGCAGATCACCGAGCGCATGGCGCGCGGAGAGATCTTCCTCGCCGTCATGAACACCGCCGACTACACGAGCGGCATGCGCGACGTCGTGACCGCAGATCCGGACGCGCAGTACGTGTGGGTCGGCCCGGTACGCGCGCGCGACAATGCGCACCCGTGGGTCAACTCTTCCGGGCTCGCCGGATGGCAGGTCAACGTGATTCCGCGAACGTCGACGCGACCCGACCGGGCAATCCGGCTACTGCACTACCTCTATAGCGAGGAAGGGCAGCTCCTGACCAACTTCGGCGTAGAGGGCGTGACGTACGACATGGTCAACGGCGAGATTCGCACCACAGACTACTACATCGAGCAAGGTCGCGCCGACCCTCAGGGCACCAGCCAGAAGTACGGCGACGGCGGCGGTATGTGGTGGGCTCACAATCCCGTATTCGTGCGTGCCCTCCAGCCGCCCGCTGCACAGATCGGCGAGCAGCTCCGCAACGCGATCTGGGACGCCTCGGGTCCCTACGTCTTGAACGACCTCGCGTGGAACAACATCGGCCCCGACGGCGGAACCGATGAAGCGGCGATCGCCGCGGAGGCGGCAACGTACTGGACGGCGCAGCTCCCGCAGATGGTGATGGCATCGTCACCGGCAGAAGTCGAGGCGATCTGGCGCGACAGCGTCGCGCACATCCGCCGGCTCGGAATAGAGCGCGTCTGGGAAGTCGAGAACCAGAAGTTCCAGCGCAACAAAGAGCGACTCGGACTCCGGTACGCGTGGCCGCCGAATCAGGAACGGTTCGGCCGATAACACGCTAACACTCACGGCGACGCCGGAGTGTTGAACGTCAGGAAACGGCATACACTTCGTATGCCGTTTCCGTCTACACTGGGGGAGTCGTGGAAGACAGAGTCCGACGTCGCGGGAGCCGGTTCGCCGGAGCCGTTGCCGACATCCCCATTTTCACAAAACTCGTAGTCATTTACGCTATCGTTATTCTTGTGCCGACGCTCGGTGTCGCGTTTATCGCCGCCGGAAGCGTGCGGAGTTCGGTCACGCGCGAGGTCGAAGAGAGCAACCGCCAAACGGTCCGTCAGGTCGCGTCGAACATCAACGCACGCGTCGAGGTCGCGCGAAGCGTCGCCGAGAGCATCGCGTACAGCACGCGCGTGCGGTCGTTCCTGACGCAACGCTTCTCGATGACGCCGTACGCGCTGAACGTGTACATGAATCAAGTCGCCCTGCTCGTTAACAACGCGTTGAGCTTCCACACCGGGAGCCTCTATAAGGCAACCGTGTACATGCAGAACACGACGATCCCCGAACACTGGCGGATGTTTCTTCACGCGAACCGCCTCGCGGACGTCGATTGGTACCGCGAGTTCATAGAGTCGGGCAAGACCGAGACTCACGTCTACCCGAACACGGCCGACCATGTGATTCTGGGTCAGAACCCGGACCTCAGGCCGGTCGTGACGTGGATATCGCGCATCGACACCGTCGACGGCCGGTATCTCGGGCTCGTTTCGCTCGATATGCTCGAGACCGAACTCTTCTCTCCGTTGTTCGAGGCATCCGACGCCGAACGTCGGTTCGTCGTCGTCGACGCGTACGACCGAGTCGTGTACTCCCCGACCGGAGTGCCGGTCTCGGAGCCGCCACCCGGGTCGCTCACGATCACCGAACCGATCCCGCACCTGGGCCTCTCGGTCCGGGCCGACCTGCCGATGGCGTACCTGACGCAACGCACCGCGCGAGCGTCGTGGAGTATGATCCTGTCGTCGATTCTCGGTTTTGTGCTCTCGGTCGCGCTGATGTACGCTCTGCTCAGAATATTGTTCTCGAAGGTAAACGGGATGATCGCGGCGATGCATACGGTCGCCGAAGGAGACCTTTCGGTGAGGGTGCCGACCGGCAGTAACGATGAGCTCGGCCGGCTCGCGCACGACTTCAACTACTTGATCGAGCGGATCAACACGCTCGTGCAACGCGTCGTGATCGAAGAACGCGAGAAACAGGAAGCACAGCTCGCCGCGCTCCAGTACCAGATCAACCCACACTTCATCTACAACACGATCGATCTATTCCGGATGCAGCTCGAGCTCGACGGCCGGTACGAGACCGCCGACGCGATCACGAGCTTCGGCAAGATGGTCCGCTACACGATGGCCGGTGACTCGGTGTACGCGACGATTGCGTCCGAGCTCGAACACGTCAGACATTTTGTCGCGTTACAGAAAATCCGGTACGCCGAACGTGTCTCGCTCACGACCGAGTGCGGTCAGAACGCCGCCGATCTCCGGATCATGAAGCTTTCGCTCCAGCCGATCGTCGAGAACTGCGTCATGCACGGCATAAATCCCAACGGTGCTCCGTTGGCGGTCGTGGTCCGAATCGTGCAAAGAAACGAAACCGTGACCGTGACGATCAGCGACGACGGCATCGGGATGTCCGCAGGTCGACTCCGCACGTTGCGACGGGCGCTATCTGCAAAGGACGTGAATTTTTTCTCGCGCAGCAAGACGGACACGGGGATCGGTCTCGCGAACATCGTGGGCCGGCTGCGGCTGTTTTACGGTGACGCCGGGAAGTTCCGGATCGAGAGCGAACCGGGGCACGGCAC
>PXBQ01000004.1 GCA_003566875.1 Spirochaetaceae bacterium
GAATCTGGCGACCTTCTACACCGTGATCACTATAATCGTTCTGGTCACCGCAGCCGGCGTTGCAGTCGTCCGGGTCGCGTCGGCAAGGGACCGTAACATCGCCGAGGCAACGACGGTCTTCGCGTCGCTGGTCGAACACGTGGAACAAACTCTCGAGCACGATCTCCGCGAAGACGCGGTTTTTTCCGACGGCGTCCAGGCCATCGTCCGCGCTGAGTCGTCGGTTCTCGTGTTTCTCGTGTACGTACTCGACGTCGGTGTCGAGTACGTCTGGGCCCGTGACGGAAGTTTTCTTCCGCCGAGCTTCGAAAGAATCGACAGCATTCCGACGATCGCGTACAGCGAGATCACGCAGCTGCGACTGACCGAGACAGTTGCGTTTGGCCGAAACGCGCTCGTCGTCGACGGTGTTTTCAGAATCCTGTCCAACGTCGATATTTACCCGATCTTTCGCGACCTGCTCATCATCCTCGTGGCTTTCGCGCTCGTGACCGTTATCGTATGGATAGCGACGACCGCCGGCCGGGCTTCGGGAACGGACCACGACTTTGACACTGCCCGTCGATCCGAGCGCGGATCACACCCGCGCCGCGGCACCGCGGCCGGGACATCGTTTGTCGAACCGGCTGCTCCGCCGCGTCCCGCGCAGGAACACCCAAAACCTTTGAAACCTCCGAAACCCTCGCAGGACCGGGAAGTGCGTCCGTTTGTCTCACCGACCTCCGGCGTCGGGTTCGAGGAACACCTGGTTCGCCGGCTTACGCTCGAACTCGAGCGGACCGCGCAAATGGATCAAGACCTGACTCTCGCGCTCGCCCGGTTTCCTGACGCGCACCGGGGGTCTGCGATCCATTCGTCGTGCGCGAGCACGCTCGTAGAACGTTTTGGTTTTGAGGACATGATCTACGAGTACGGCGACGACGCGTTCGCGGTCATTATTCCGGGTGCGGAACTCGGACCGAGCGTGGCGCAGATGGATGAAATGCGGACCGGGATTGTAACACGCCCACCGGTCGAGTCTATGCCGCGCCCGATTATCGGTTTGACGTCTCGAAACGGCCGATTGCTCGATGGTGAGCGAATGATCACCGAGGCGCGAAGCGCGTTACGCCGTGCCGCCGCTGAGCACGCAGGCGTCGTCGGTTTCAACCCCGACCCGACAAAGTACAGGAAATTCGTTACAAAGTAAGACTCACGGCCGCGCAGATCCTACTGCTCATCGAGAGCGCTGCTCACCCAAAGGAGTCGCGTCGAGAAAGTTGTCGCGCGGCACGGTGTACACAAAAGCCTCGCTTGTGCCGGTCTCGTACAGCCTCGGACCGCGAACCATGACCGATATGGCGCTCTCATCGATTCCCGAATACGTCACGACGTACTCACGCCGATCGTCGAGCCGCACGACGATCGGGTCACCCACAAACGGATACGCGCGACGGACCGTGTCGGCCTGAAGCCCGAAGAGCGCGCGTAGTTTGCCGTGTACACGCGCCGCATCGACTCTCGCCGCGCCGTCGTGCCAGACATCCTGCCCGTCCCGGTACTCGCGCACGAAAGCGTGAGTATCCCCGTATTGCACGAACTCGACTCTGTCGATGTCGATCGGCGCCGGGAATACACGCGTATCGGCCCAGTACTCGCTCTCGCGCGTCAGGAAGAACGACGGAGCCGGGTCGACCGCGTAAACGGTCCGTTCGCCGCCGAGCCTCATGTATAACGAACCTCGGTCGCGCCCGGGGAGGCCAAACAGAAGGTGCACGAGCGTCGCCTGTTCGGCGTCTTCCAACAAAACCGAGTCAGCGGTCGCGCCGGAGACGTACAACGCCGCGTGATGCGCGGGCTCGCGGGTCACGATGCGCTGCGCCCGCGTCGAGAGGATCCTGCCGAAAAAGTCTTCGACCCGGCTCGCTCGACCAGGCACCGTCGCCCCGTCGAGTTGAACCGCCCATCCGTCCCACTCTGGGACACGAAACAGAATGATCGGCGCGGCCTCCGGACGCGAGAACCTCGCGTCGATGCGAATACGATCGACGTCTGCCGGATGTATCGCGACAATCGGCTCGATGCTCAGGCCCGCGTCGGTACGCCGCGATCTACGACCGAGCACGAACGTCGTCGCGAGCAGCACGATGAGCAACACCGGTATCGCGGTTCGCACGAAAGCGGTTTTCGAGATCACCGTGCGCGTCCCGAAAGAGTGCTTCGCGGGTCGCGGTCGACGCGTCGGTCGGCCGATCGCCGCCGGCGGCGAATCAGCCGCACCAGACCAAACAGACCGACCAACAACGGAACCAGGAACACGTTCACGACGCGCGTCACGGTCATCAGAGCCGCGCGTCGCGCCGAATCTTCGATGAGGTCGAGCGGCCCGGCGGCCCTCGCGCGGGTCCGGATCGTAAGCAGATCCTCGTCGTGCGTGAGCCATTCGAGCGCGTTTTGCACAAAAACCAGGTTTGATAACCCGTCGGACAGCTGCATCAAGTCGGTCAGGAAGAGCGAGTTTCCGACGACGACCAGACGTGACTCTGCCTCTACCTCGCGGAATGCCGAGGCGATACGTCCCGAAACGACCGCCACGACCGGATACTGGCCGGCCGTCGCTTCCCGGTCTCGCAGCCACTCGGCACGCGCATCGGGGCCGAGTACGTACGGCGGTTCGGCCGCCCACGAATCGGGTGAGGTGTACACAATCGGCGTCGCATCGGACGAAAGGAGGTCGAGCGGAGACGCCCAGTACAACGACATTCCGGCGAATCGCGCGGTTATCGGGTTCTCAGGGTCCGTGTAACGCTCCCGCACGACGATCCACGGTGGGTAAGGCTCGTACACCTGGGTAAAGCCGTCGCCAACCTGCCTCCGGAGCGGAATGTCGCCGTGATGGACGTCGAGCAGAATCTCATCGCCGATCCGGACGCCGTACGCCTCGATCAGCTCACGGACAAGAGACTCGTTCGGCCGAAGGTCAAACGGTCCGTCCGGCCCGGCGACCGCGCCTCCGACCGCAAATAAGACTCGCCCGCCTCCGGTGATGTACGCATCGATACGGTACAGATCCTCGATCTCGAGCGTCGACCCTCCGACGACGACAACTCCCGAAATGTCGGGCGAAATCGTCTCGCCGGGAGCGAGGAGCTCAAGACGCGAGGAGCGCGAAAGATGGCGGAGCAGAAGCGAGTGCTCGGCTTCAAACTGCTCTCGTCCACCCTCCGCGATGATCCCGATTACTCGCTCGCGCCCAGTAGTGATCTCGCGAATCGCGGCGGTCAACTCGTACTCGATAGTCTCCGGTAGCATCACGAGCGGAAGTGTCCTGAAGTCGTCGAGATGCGTTATCACGATTCCCGTATAAACTACCGTCCGCGTCAGTCCCGTTCGATCGACGAGCTCGATCTGCTGCGGCGCGACACCGTAACGTTCGGCCGTTTCGACCACGTCGGCGGCCACCGGATCGAGTATCCGAACGGTGATCTGACCCGGGGCGAGTGCCGCGTACTCGCCGAGAAGGTCGACGATGTGCTCGGTCTCGGGCAGTTGCATCCTCAGGCTGTCCGACAAGTAATACGTGATCGTAAGCTCTCCGGCTATCGTCTCGATCGTTTCGCGCGAAACATCGGAGATCGTGTAGACACGATCGCGCGTCGCGTCGACCCGTACGAAGAACACGGTGCTGTTCAGCACGACGAGCACCGTTACCACGAGAAACGCGGCGGTCCGCACGACGATTGCACGTCTCGTACCGTCACCGAGTCTCATCGCGACTTCCCGGCCTCGACCGAGTGGACCGTGAGTCGGAGCATCGCCGCGGTGACCGCGACGAAAAACACGACATCACGCGAATCGATGATCCCCTTCACAAACGACTCAAAGCGCGCCGACCACGAAACGTACGATACGACTCGTGCAAAAACACCGTCGAGCCCGACGAACACGACAATCGTGTCGAGCACGAGAAGAAACCCAAGAGCCGCGGCGGCGACCAGGAACGCGGTGACTTGGTTGCGAGTTATCGACGACGCGAGACACCCCACTGCGGTCGCAGCCGCGCCGAACAGCATCGTCCCAAGGTACTCGGTGACGATCGGCCCCGGATCAAAGCGGCCGAGCATCGTGACAAAAAACGGCACGGGAGCGGTCAGAAGAAGCGCCAAGGCAAGAACGCAGAACGACGCGATCGCCTTCGCGCAGACGATCTCGCCGGTCGAGTACGGTAGCGCCATCAGAAACTCATCGGTGCGGGTTCGTCGCTCTTCCGCCCATGTCCGCATCGTCACCGCAGGGACAAAAAAAACAAACATCACGGGCATCAAGGCAAAGTACGGTCGCAGAGTCGCGACGCCACGAGCGAAAAAACCATCGACGTAAAACAACCAGCCGGATGTCGCCGCGAGAAAAAAAACGATCGCGACGTACGCAGTCGGTGTGTTGAAGTACTGCCTGAGCTCCTTTCCGACGAGCGAGGTAAGTTTCATCGCTTTACCCTTCGTTCGCCGGCGCGTCGTCGTCGACTGTCAGCGACCGGAACACCTGCTCGAGCGACGCCGTGCGCGGTGTCAACTCACGCACCGTGAGCCCGTTCTCGACGGCCCACGCGAAGATCGTTTCTCCGCCGCCGTAAGCCATCTCTACCACAAAAACGGAGTCATCTCGATCGCGTTCGACGTGAACCGCGACGACTCCGGGGATGGAAGACAGACGTTCGGCGTCTTCGACGCGTTCGGTGAACCGTACCCAGTATGCCTTGCTCTCGCCTCGCGCCCGCACGACCTCCGCGGTCGGCCCGTCGGCGACGATCAAACCTTCGTTCATGATCACGACGCGATCGCACACCGACTCGACCTCGGAAAGCATATGAGTGGACAACAGTACGGTTTTTTCCCGTCCGAGCGAACGGATCAGACCACGAATCTCGACGATCTGATTCGGGTCGAGGCCGGTGCTCGGCTCATCGAGGATAAGGATCGGCGGATCGTGCAGGATCGCCGTAGCAAGCGCCGCGCGTTGACGGAATCCGCGCGATATCGTCCGGACGTCCGCGTCGACTATACGCGCGAGACCACAGGTCTCGATCACGTACTCGATCCTCTCCGTGGCACGGCGGCGTAATCGGTGCGCGCCCGCGCAGAACTCGAGAATTTCGCGCACGGTGAGCTCGGAGTACAACGGCGCGTCCTCGGGCAGGTATCCGAGCGCGGCGCGCGCGGCGATCGGTTCTTCAGCGACATCGTGCCCGTGAACGGCAACTCTTCCGCCGCTCGGGAAATGGTACCCTACGAGCGCACGGATGAGCGTGGTTTTTCCGGCCCCGTTTGGCCCAAGCAATCCGACGATCTCGCCGCGCCGAATCGAAAAAGAGACGTTCCGCACGGCTTGGACGGAACCGTAACTCTTCTCCATGTCGCGCACGTCGATCTCGTTCATGTCACTCGTCCGTTCATGTCACTCGTCGTAAGGTATATCCAGGGTCATCCTGTCGCGCGCGAGAAAACTCGCAGGAAACACTTCCTGGGCTTCCTCTTTTAGCACCGAAAGCGCGTTGTTCGTGTACCGCGGACTGTAATGGATCAACCCCATCTTCTTCACGCCACCGGCCGCGCGCGCGGTCTCACCGGCCTCGCGCGCGGTCATGTGCTTCTTCTCGCGCGCGGTGTCGGCGAACTCCGAATGGAACATGCCTTCGCAGATCAAGAGATCGGATCCCGTGACCTCGCTCGGGATACTCGCCGCCGGGCGCGTATCGGTCACGTACGAAAATTTGCGTCCGCGTCTCGGCGGCCCCAGGACGTCACCGGGGCGCACTACTGAGCCGTCGTCAGCGACGACTTCCTCGCCTCTCTGAAGCTGCGCCCAAAGAGGGCCGCGCGGCACCCGAAGCGCCGTTGCGGCATCGGGATTGAACACGCCGGGCCGCTCGTTTTCCTCAAACACGTATCCGACACACGTCCGCGTGTGATCGAGCGGAATCGAACGGATCGTGTATCCGTCTCCCGAAAAAACCTGCCCTCGCACCGACGGATCGGGAATCTCGCGAACATCGATTCTGTAGTTGATGTGTGGCTCGAGAACGCGCAGCGTCGATTCGATGTACTCGCGAATTCGTGCGGGGCCGATGATCGTCAGCGGCTCGTCACGATCGACCTGCGCCGAGAGCATCAGAATGCCGGGGAGCCCGGTCACGTGATCCGCGTGTGTATGCGAAATGAGAATCGCGGTGACCTTCTTCCACCTGAGATTCAACGAGCGCAACGAGACTTGCGTGCCCTCGCCGCAGTCGAAGAGAAACAAATCGCCTTCACGGCGCAACAAAACCGACGTCAAGTGACGCCCGGGCAGCGGCATCATGCCGCCGCACCCCAGTACAAACGCCTCGAGGTTCATATCGCCGAACTCGGCTACACCTCCACGTCGACGTCGTAATCGACCGAGTCGTACCCAAACCCATGAATGTTGAGGAACTCCGTCTTGTAGCTCTCGATGTCGATCAACTCGCCGACGTTCTCGGTTGTTACGCGATCCCACAACGCCGCAACCGCTTTCTGGACGTCGTCGCGCATTTCCCAGTCGTCGAGCCGTATTCGCCCGTCCTCGTCGACGGGGACCTCGCTACCCGCGTACAGCCTTTCGCTGAACAACCGGTACATCTGTTCGATACACCCTTCGTGCAATCCCTTTTCCTTCATCACGCGGAACAGCGCCGCGAGGTAGAGAGGCACGACCGGAATTACCGCGCTCGACCGGGTGACGAGCGCCTTGTTCACCGATACGTACGCGTGCCCGCCGATATCCGCGAGTCGCCGGTCGATCCCGGCCGCCGACTGTTCGAGATGCTCTTTCGCCTTGCCGATCGTGCCGTCACGGTACACCGCGCGCGTCACCTCCGGACCGATATACGAGTACGCGACCGTGACCGCCCCGTCGGCAAGCACTCCAGCACCGAGCAGCGCCTCGACCCAAAGTTGCCAGTCCTCGCCGCCCATCACTTTCACGGTCGACTCGGTTTCTTCGTCGGTCGCGGGACCGATCGTCACGTCCGACACGACACCGCTCATCGGATCGATGGATTTCGCCGTGTACTCACCGCCGATCGGCTTCAACGCCGACCGGTACGTCTCGCCGGTCTTCGGATCCGTTCGGACTCCGGAAGCGAGGCTGTACACGACCAGATCGACCTGTCCGAACAACGTCTTGATCTTCTCGATGACCTCTTGTTTTATCTCGTCCGAGAACGCGTCGCCGATCACCGACTCGGCGACAAGGCCGTTCTCACGGGCCGTCTTCTCGAACACCTCGGTGTTGTACCATCCGACCGTCGCGGGTCGCTTACCCGACGCAGGCTTTTCGTACGCAACGCCGATCGTACCGGCGTCGCCCGCGAACGCGGCGGTGATCCGCGACGCAAGTCCGTATCCTGCCGACGATCCGATCACAAGAACCCGTTTCGGCATCTCGATCTTCTCGCGGCCCCGGACGTACTCGATCTGTTCCTTCACGTGCTCAGCGCACCCAACCGGATGCGCGTTCATGCAAATATTGTTCCGAATCATCGGCTGTAAGATCATGTATGTACCTCTTTTATCGGTTGTGGTCGTACTTCAATTTTCGATCTTGTCTCGAAAACTTACCTTACGGGGTCAAAAAAAGCAAGGATCACCGCAGACGTTGACGGATTCGGCGGCACCGAGTATCGTTCGAGCCGGAGGAAGCGATGCAGATAGATGTGCGGGCGTGGAGCGCGCTCACAACGGAACAGAAACAGCGAGTGCTGCGGCGATCGGAGATCCAGATCGACGAGGTCAAGCCGGTGGTCGAAGCGATAATCGCGCGGGTACGAACGGGCGGCGATGCGGAACTCGTGAAGATTACGCACGAGATCGACGGTATCACTCTCGACGCGGAGAAACTGAAAGTCTCCGAAGACGAGTTTGACCGTGCGCTCCGCGCTCTCGATCCGGCGGTCCGCGACGCGCTCGATTTCGCGGTTGAGAACGTCTCTCGCTTCCATTCCCACCAGGTCCCGAAGAAGCCGGTTCCGGTGGAAGTCCGGCCGGGCGTGACGGCGACCGAACGCGCGACGCCGATCGACCGCGTCGCTCTGTACGTTCCGCGCGGTCGGGGAAGTTTTCCGTCGATGTTGTACATGCTCGCGGTGCCCGCGTCGCTCGCGGGCGTACGTTCGGTCTCGATCCTCACGCCCCCCGGCGATAAAGGCGAGATCGACGCCGCGTGCCTCTACGCCGCGTCGATCTGCGGGGTGCGCACGGTTTACCGTCTCGGCGGCGCTCACGGTGTAGCCGCGGCCGCGTACGGCACCGAGACCGTTCAGCCGGTCGATAAAATCGTCGGCCCCGGAGGCATGTACGTTACCGCGGCAAAGCGCCTCGTCTCGGACATCGTCGATATCGGGCTCCCGGCGGGGCCGTCGGAGTCGATGATCATCGCCGACGGCGGGGACGCGTGGACCGTCGCACTCGATCTCGCGACCGAAGCCGAACACGGCTCGGACTCCGCCGCGCTGCTCGTCACGCCGGACACGCAGCTCGCAAGCGAGGTCGCGAGAGCGCTCGGTGAGCTGATCGACGAAGCACCCGAACCCCGCAAAACCTTTCTGCGCGATGTTTTTTCGGGGTACGGCGGCGTGTTCACGGTTGGGTCCATAGACGACGCGATCGCGCTCGCGAACGAGTACGCGCCCGAGCATCTTCAAATCCGGACCGCCGATCCGGCCAAAACCGCCGAGCGCATCACGAACGCCGGAGAAATTCTTCTCGGTCGGCACACACCGTTTACGCTCGCGAACTACGCGGCGGGCGCGAACGCAGTGCTACCGACGGGCGGGAAGGCTCGTACGTGGTCATCGGTATCTGTACGCGACTTCATGAAGTACTCGACGATCGTCGAGATTGATAACGCGGGATACGACGCGATGAAGAGCCACGTCGAGCGGCTCGCCGAGTACGAGGACTTCCCGCAACACGCGGCAGCGTTGCGGCGTCGCGCGGAACGTGGCATTTAGAGCCGGTACCTCGGAGATACCGATGACCTTTACGAATTTCGACGACGCCTTTTCTTGGATAGAGTCGTTCACGAATCTCGAGCGGGGCGGCTACCGGCCGCGCGAGTACCGGCTCGACCGCATGGAGAGACTGCTCGACGCGTTTGGACGCCCCGAACGCGCGTGTCCTGTCTTTCACGTCGCAGGGTCAAAAGGCAAGGGCACGACCGCCGCGTTTGTCGCGTCGATCCTGACGGCCGCGGGCCACAAAACAGGACTGTACACGTCGCCACACATCGTGTCGTATCGTGAGCGCATCAAGCTCAGCGACGATTTTTTTCCGGATGATTTTCTCGTCCGCATCGTCTCGACCGTCGCGGGGTACGTCGAGGAGTACGCCTCGGACCCGGAAAGACCGCAGATGTGGCCGACAACGTTCGAGCTCTTGACGCTCATCGGATTTCTCGCGTTCCGAGAGTACGGCTGCACGTTTGCCGTGATCGAGGTGGGCATCGGAGGAAGACTCGACGCGACGAACGTCGTGACTCCGGTCATGAGCATCATCACGCCGATAGAACGCGAGCACACCGAGTACCTCGGCGACACAATAGAACTAATCGCGCGCGAGAAAGCCGGTATCATCAAACCCGGGCTACCGGTAGTCCTCGGCGCGCTCTCGCCCGAGGCCGAGGCGGTCTGCCGGTCGGTCGCCGAGGTTAACGGCTCCCGCGTCTACGCGGTACGCGACATCAACCCCGCGCGCGACGTCACGCTCACGAGCGAGGGAGCTTTCTTCGAGTTCCACATCCCTGACGCGGCGTCGTCGCCCGATGCGTCGGTGCGTATGTCGACGCGTATGTGTGGAATCGCACTCGCCGAGAACGCGCTGCTCGCAGCGACGGCGGTCGGCATCGCGCTGCCGGAAATCCCGTGCGACGCGCTCGTCGAAGGCGTGCGTTCGGCTTTTCTCCCGGGACGACGCGAGGTTTTCCCCGGCGCGCCACCGATCATGTTCGACGGCGCGCACACCCCGGACTCGGTACGACGTCTGGCGGAGGATTTCCGGGCGATCTTCCCGGGTCCGGCGGTGCTCGTGTTCGGTTCGGTCGCGGGGAAGGATTACGAGACGATGGCTGAGATCCTCGCGTCCGGCTTCCAATCGGTGATCGTTTCGCGCCCCGGTACGTTTAAAAAAAGCGAGCCCGAACTCGTGTTCGCAGCGTTTGCAAGACGGAATCGCGACACTGTGTTGGTCCCCGACGCTCGTGACGCATTGGCCGCGGCCCAAGAGTTCGGCTTGCCGGTTCTTGTTACGGGATCGTTTTTCCTCGTCGCCGAAATACGGAGCAAGTATGTCGCTGAACTGGAAAGAAATAGATCGTATCCTCGAGGAGCTTGATCTACCGGATACACATATCCAGGAGATCGTGCAACCCGATTTCACGTCGCTCGTGCTCACTTTATACCGGCCCGGAAACAGGTTTCGTGTTCTGGTTTCGTTCGACGGCGCGCACACGCGCCTGAACCGGACCGAACGGCGTTTCACCAAACCAAAGACCGCGCAAAGATTCGTGCAGTTTCTCTCATCGCGCGTGAAAGGAGGCCGCATCGTCTCGGCCGCGCAGATCGACCGCGACAGGATCGTACGCGTAGAGGTCGTACGCGCCGGAGAGACGTCGGTCATCTGGATCCGCCTCTGGGGAAACGCGGGTAACATGATCGTGACCGACTCAGGCGGCACCATTCTTGACGCGTTCTACCGCCGGCCAAAGCGCAACGAGGTCACCGGCGGCAGGTTTCCGCCCGATGAAAAACCCAAACGCACCGCGGCGCGCCTCGAAGAGTTCGAGGTCCGTCCGATCCCCGACGGACTGTCGCTGAACGCGGCGATCGACGCCGAGTACGGGGAGAGACACGACGAACGCGCGCTCCAAACCGAAAAAAAACGCGTGCGCGCGCTGCTCACCGCGCGAATCGCGCGCCTCGATGCGCGTCTGAGCACGGTCGAGGCCGCGCGCGACACCGCCGACGACGCGACGCGGTTCCGCGAAATCGGAGACATCATCGCGGCGAACGCGCATGCGATCGCGCCGAACGCGCGTCGGCTCTCGGCCGAGGATTTCTACCACAACA
>PXBQ01000420.1 GCA_003566875.1 Spirochaetaceae bacterium
CACGAGACCCGCACCCGCGTGAACGGCCCCACGCGCGGCGAGGACCGCTGCCCCCGAGGTACCTACCGCTCCCGCGTACACGGCGACGTGCCCACGGCGACCCTTGTGCGCGTCGGGCGAGACCAAATCGAGAACCGTCGATTTGTCGTGTTCGTCGAGCAGAACCGCATCGTGCTTGGCGGATGCGAGCAAATCGGGGGGGAAGCCCGGCGACACGACCGATATCGTTCCCGCGTGAGGCCTGACCGCGAGGTGGTAGAGGCTCGTTTTCGGCAGTCCCATCGTGAACGTCTCCGATGCGTCGACGATCGGATCGCTCGTCGAGAAATCGTCGTAGGCACCGCTCGGAACGTCGATCGAAACGACCCGTCGAGGTACCGCGTTCACAAATCCGACCATTTCAGCCGCGGCGGGCCGCAGTGCGCCTTTTATCCCGGTACCGGCGATGCCGTCAACAATACAGTCGGCGTCGTCGATCGCGGTTTCGGCCGCGCCGCGGTCGGACTCAAAACTCAAGACGCGAACCCCGTACGACGCGCACGACGCGACGCCGTCTGACTGTAGAACGCGGTCGTCAACGGCGACGACGGTCGGTCGGTATGCACCGTCACACGCGGCGCGCCGCGCCATCACGCACGCGTCGCCGCCGTTATTGCCGGGCCCGACGAGAAAAACGATTCTCGCGTTTAGATGAAGAGTTTCGACGAGCCGGTCAAAGACTCTCTGCCCGGCGTTTTCCATGAGAGCCGCGCCGGGAATGCCGTACCGGCTCTGCGCCGCGCGATCGATCGCCGCCATCTCGTTCGCCGAGACAAGAGGTCTCATGATGTGCTTCCGATTAGCCGGTCCGTCCTCCACCACACGACGCGAGCGACGTCGTGCCACGCCAATAGGCCGACAAGGATCCCCTCGGGTGAGACCGAAAACGCACTGTACTCGATCTCATCATCCTCGATTGTCAACGTTCTTCTCCGGACGACCCGTCCCGACGCGTTCTGGATCAGGAGCTGCGCCGAATTACCAATCTCGCGCGAGAGAAAAAAAAGATTCCGACCGGGACCCACGCCGATCAACTCGTAGTGAAACTCAACCTCTTCACGGTCGAACGGGTTGAACGTCGATACACGGCGACGGTTCGCGGGGACCTCGAAAAAATCCTCGTATCTGCCGGTCGTCAAATCCAGCCTGTACACGCGTGACGGATCCATCGTGATCCCGCTGCGCGCGCCGGTCGTCTCGTCGTGAGACCGGCGATAGTAGTTGAGCTTCAGGTACAGCTCCGCATGATCGAACCCGGGCACAACGGTCTCGAGCATCGCGACGACGTCGGTCTCGTCGCCTGGAATCGGTAGCCGATCGAGCGCGATCTCGACGGTGAAACGTGCATCTCCGTCGGCGGAGAACCAGTACACGAGCCAGCTGGTCATCGTCCGGGAGAGAACGATGATCTCGTCGTTCCGGTTTACGTGAATGTCATGAATGAACGGAAACGGCGTGCCGCCGATACCTTCCTGACCGATATAATCGACGACACGTCCTGATGGCGAGAATCTCAGAACGATGCGGTTCAAAATCACGTCGAGTTGATCGTCGAAAATCGATCGCTCGGGTGGAAGTCTGTCCTCGACCAGCATCGTTTTATCGTTCGTAATCGCGATCGCGCCGGTCTGGAGGAACGGGTACGAGTGCGCCCGACGACTCGCCGCGAGCCCGTCGCGCGGGCCCTGAAGCGACACGGGACGCGGATTCTCATCCGGATCAAACACGATCCCGAGCAGATCCCCGTACGACGTGAACTCCATTACCTTGTTTGCATTTCCGTTCGCGATATAAAAGATACCGTCGCGCATACGCACGCGGGTGGAGGCGTCGTACGGCAGCCCCTGCGCGAGCAGAAGGTCGAGCTGGTTTTCCATCTTGCCGATTTCGAGATCAAAAAGGTGCTCGCGTTCGAATAGCGGGATCGAACGAGCCCCACAACCGGCGAGAAGCATCAGCAGGAAACCGAGAAAACACGCGATCGTAGCACCAAGCTTCATCGTCTCATACTACTCGGCGCGCCGTTCAGATGTCAATCTGAACGACCACCGCGCCACGGGACGCCGGTCCGGGCAATCTTGACCCGGGTATCCGAAACGTATACATTTTCTCCATGATCCTTCACCGAGTAATCGATTTCGTTTTCGGTTCAAAAAATAAAAAAGACCTGGAATCGCTGTTACCGATTCTTCATCGCATCAACGCGTACGAAAAGTGGGCCGTTGCGCTGCCCGAGCATGAGTTTCCGGCGCAGACCGAGAAATTCAAACAACGATTGTCCGCGGGAGAGTCACTTGACGACGTACTTCCCGAGGCTTTCGCTCTCGTGCGTGAGGCGGCACGAAGGACGCTCGGCGAGCGCTTGTACGACGTCCAGCTGATGGGCGGAATCGTTCTTCATCAAGGTCGGATAATGGAGATGAAGACCGGAGAAGGAAAGACCGTTTCGTGTGTCACGGCCGCGTACCTGAACGCGCTCGACGGACAAGGCGTTCATGTCGTCACGGTCAATGATTACCTTGCCGAACGCGACGCGAACTGGATGCGTCCGGTGTACACCTACCTTGGGCTTTCGGTCGGAACGATTCTTTCGACGATGGATACCGAAGGGCGTCAGCTCGAGTACGGCCGCGACATAACGTACGGAACGAACAATGAGTTCGGATTTGATTATCTGCGCGATAACATGCGCTACGAGTACGATAAGGCGGTTCAAAAGCACCACCACTTCTGCATCATAGACGAGATCGACTCGATCCTGATCGACGAGGCAAGAACACCGCTCATCATCTCGGGCGTCGCCGACGACGACACGCGGAAGTATTTTGAGGTAAATCGCATCGTCGGCGATCTTACCGAGTGCGAGAAGGATCCTGAGACCGGCGACTACCCCGATGAAGACCTTGTCGGCGATTTCAAGATCGATGAAAAAGGCAAAAGAATTACTTTCACCGACGAAGGTCTGAATAACCTCGAGGCGACGCTTCAGAAACGCAAAATCATAACGGGCTCTCTCTTCGACGACGAAGGGTTCGAGTACATCCATCACGCGACGCAGGCGATGCGCGCGCACAAGCTTTTTCACCTCGATACCCAGTACGTCGTGAAAGACGGCCAGGTCCAGATCGTCGATGAATTCACGGGAAGAATCCTTCATGGGCGCCGATACTCCGACGGGCTTCATCAGGCGATCGAGGCGAAAGAAGGCATCCGGATCGCGCAACGGAATAGGACGCTCGCGACGATCACGTTTCAGAATTTTTTCCGCATGTACGACAAGATCTCAGGCATGACAGGAACGGCTGAAACCGAAGAAAAAGAATTCGGCAACATCTACGGGCTCGACGTTGTGGTCATCCCGACCAATCGGCCCGTCGCTCGTCTGGACCAGGACGACGTGATTTATATCAATGAGAAAGAAAAGTTTGACGCGATCTGCGACGAGATTCAGCGAGCACAGAACAAGGGGCAACCGACGCTGGTCGGAACCGTTTCAATCGAGAAATCCGAAACGCTCGCAAAGCTCCTGACCAAGAGGGGTATCCCGCACGAGGTTCTGAACGCCAAGAACCACGCGCGTGAAGCGCTGATTATCGCCGAAGCCGGCGCAAAAGGCGCCGTGACAATCGCGACAAACATGGCCGGCCGCGGTACCGACATCAAACTGGGCGGAAACCCCGAGTATCGCGCGCGGCGGCGCGCGGGCAGCGAGGCAAGCGACCAGGAATACTTCGCCGCGCTCGCACGCGAAACCGAGGCGTGGCGTCCGCAGTATCGCGAAGTCCAGGAAGCCGGCGGCTTGTACGTGCTTGGAACCGAACGTCACGAATCGCGACGCATCGACAACCAGCTCCGTGGCCGCTCGGGCCGCCAGGGTGACCCGGGCGAGTCGAAGTTCTATCTTTCGATGGACGACGACCTGATGCGTCTGTTTGGGCGCGGTTCCATCAACCTCAAGTCGATCATGGCGAAAGGGCTACCACCCGGCGAGCCGCTAAACCACCCGTGGATCAATAAGAGCATCGAACGTGCGCAAACGAAGGTCGAAGAGCGGAACTTCGAAATACGAAAACACCTTCTCGAGTACGATGATGTGTTGAACGAGCAAAGAAAGCTCATTTACGACCAACGCAATCAGATCCTGAACAACGACAATCTTGCGGAACGGGTCATCGTAACTGCACGCGACGTCATCGAGGAGGCGATCGAGCCGTACGACAACGCGCGCAGCGACGATCCGTCGCTGTTGCCCGAGTTTCTCACAGCCCTGAAGGAACGCCTACTCTTCACGCCAAACGCAACGGTCGACGACCTATCGAAGCTCAAAGCGAGCGAAATCCTGACAAAACTCGTCGAGGAGTTACGCGAAGAAGTCCGGCAGAAAGAAGAGTACGTCGGTCAGCGCGAACTCAATCTTGCGATCCGTTTTGAGTATCTCCGGAATATCGATCATAGATGGCAGGAGCACCTCGAGAATCTTGAAGCGCTTCGCGAGGCCGTGTATCTCAGGAGTTACGCGCAGAGGAATCCTCTGCTCGAGTACAAGCTCGAGGGGTTCCAGATCTTCGATCAACTCGTTTACGACATCCGCGTCGCGATCGCGCGGAAGCTGTTCGCGGTTAAAGCCGAGGGTTTCCGCCGCCGCGAGCCGATCCGCCACGCGACGGGCGGCGCAGTCGAGTCACATCATCAGATGGGGGGCTTTGCGGGTGCCGCGGCACGCTCTGCGGCCGGCGGCGCCGCGGTCGCAGACCGAGCTCAAGTCAAAAGGACCGTACCGAAGGTCGGACGGAACGACCTCTGCCCGTGCGGAAGCGGTAAAAAATACAAGCACTGCCACGGCGCGTGAGAGCGCTTATTTAGCGTCTTACGGCAGGTACCGAAGCGGGTCGACGAACACGCCGTCTTTGATGACCGAGAAGTGAAGATGCGGCCCGGTGCTACGTCCGGAGTTTCCCATCAAACCGACACGGCTGCCTTGTGACACCGTCTGGCCGACACTCACCGAGATCGTGTCGAGGTGCGCGTAGAGGGTCTGAAACCCGCCGGCGTGCTGCATGATCACAAACTTACCGTACGTCGGGTTACGCGTCTCGACGTGAGCGACACGGCCGGAACTCGCCGCGACGACCGGGGTACCGGGCGTATTCGCCAGATCGATACCGTTGTGGAATCGCCTGAGCCCGGTGAACGGGTCGATTCTCATCCCGAAGCCCGAGGTGAACCGTCCGACCGTCGGATACCGAAACAGCTCGCCGAGGATGATTTTCAACTCGGTCGGGTTCATCCGCCCACCCGGGACGAATAAAGTCTGCCCCGGAGCAATTACGGCACTCGAGAGATCGTTCGCATCGAGCAAGGCGTTCACCGTAGTACCGTATCGCGACGAGAGAGCGCTTAACGACTCCCCGCGCCGTACGGTGTGTACGACGCCGTCGGCGCTCGGAATCCGGAGGGTGCGTCCGGCCGGGACACGCCGAGCGTCGGAAATCCCGTTGAAACTGATCAGCGTCTCGACGCGTATGTTGTATCTGAGCGCGATCCCCGAGAGCGTATCACCGCGCGCGACCGTGTACTCCCGAACCGAGAGCCTCTGAAAGCGTGATATGTCCACGTCGACCGGTTCGCCCGTATCGGGTCGGTTGGGAACAAGCGACGCGAAAACCGTGTCGGCATTCGTACCGCCGCTTTCCGGCAAAACGACCGCCGGAAGGCGATGCAGCTGCGAAACGCGCGCATCGAGCGGTGCGTACAAAAACCCAAAGATAGTGAAACTCAAGACCGTAGCCGCGTACACCGGCGTGTGAACGACGTGACAACCGGCCGTGATGAAACGCAGAAGAGCCGAAACGATCTCGAGCGTAGCTGAAGAGACACCCGCTACAGTATCCCACGCCGTCTCGGCACCCTGTGACGCCCGATTCTTCGCGGTATGCAGTCTTCCGGCGGACGCAGCGCTGTTGTACGCCGCTACGGTAGCGCTCAAAGACAACTCCGAGTAACCCGGAATCTGTCGTTCACGGCTCTGTGGCGCGGCTTTGCGCGCGCGACGGATATTGACCTTCTGGTTTTCGATTGCTGTGACCATAACAGTATTCGTATCGACATTTTGCGAGGGTCGTATTATAGTAAATATGCGTCAGGAGTAGTCTGGTCCCGCATGGCCGCCATAAGGCGATGAATTCTTGCGGTCCGAGCGGTCAGCGGTGCATAGGAGACCAATGGACGGCAGCCCGTTCCGAACAATCGGCACCGCGGTCTTTTTTTTCTTATTGGGTGTGGCGGTCCTGCTCGATCTCGTCGTCGTGGAAGGACACTCAATGGCGCCGGCAATCCACCACGATGACAGAGTTCTTGTTCATCGCTCGGCGTACGGTCTGCTTGTGCCGATCATCAATGTGTATGCTTTTACGTGGAACAGACCGAAGTCAGGAGATATTATCGTGTTCGAGTCACCTGAGAACTCACGTCTGGTCGTGAAACGGGTCGACTCGGTTCTCGTGGAGACCGCCACCGGACGCGATCTCGTTACGGTTCTTGGCGAAAACCCAGAAGTATCGCTCGACTCTCGGGGATACGGTACTGTTCCGCTTTCCGCCGTGCGCGGACGAGTCGTGCGGACGTTCAGGCCGGTACGCAGATCGGCTATACCATCGGGATAGTGTCGATGAGCAACGGTACGGCTAAGACACGCTTTTTTGTTCTGCTCGGCCTCGTCGGGGTTTTTGTTCTCGTGCTTTTTTACCAGTACGCGTCGATCATGATACGTCCCGACGGTGTTCGTCAGAGAAACACACAACCAACCGGGATCGTCGAACGCGGTCCGATTCTTGACCGTAACGGAAGAGTTCTCGCGATACAAACCGAACTCGACACGGTAACGATCTGGACCCCCGACGTGACCGATGCCGAGGAAACGGCGGCCCTTCTCGGCGAAATTCTCGACCGCCCGGCCGAGGAGATTCTCGACCGTGTAAGAAGCGCGCGCGGCGATATCGTTCTGCAGCGCGCGATCACGCCGAGTCAGAGTCACTTGATCGCTCAGCATCGTTCCGAAGGCCGACTTCGCGGGGTTACGCTGCGTCCGTTCCCGGGCAGAAGCTACCCCGAGCGGACACTCGCGGCGAACGTCGTCGGTTACGTCGGCGTTGAAAACGTCGGGCTCGACGGAATCGAGTACTCGCTCAATAATGAACTGCTGCCGGTTCCCGAGACCGGTCGACCCGTATCCGGAAATCAGGTCTTCCTCACGATCGACGCAAATATACAGGCGATGGCCCAGGCAATCGCTGAACGCGGCCGCGAAGAGCATAGCGCGGACTCGGTTATCATCATCGTTGCCGACGCAAAAAACGGTGAAATCCTCGCGTACACAACCGATCCTACGTTCGACCCGAATACCTTTAGTCGGTACACCGCGGATGAACGGCGTAACGCTCCGGTACAGAAGATCTACGAGCCCGGGTCGGTCTTCAAGGTGTTCTCGATCGCCTCGATTCTCCAACTCGGAGGGATCGTGCCTCGAGATCGTTTTGCGACGTCGGGGGGCTACGTCAACGAAACGCTCGGCTTCTCGATTACCGATCTCGTCGACCGCGGGACGCTCGACGTCGAAGGTGTAATCAAGTACTCGAGCAACGTCGGCTCCGCGATCGCCGCCGACACGGTGTCCTCGGACGCGTTTTTCCACATGTTGCGCCTGTTCGGATTCGGCGTTCAGACCGGTATTATGCTGAACGGTGAAGAACGGGGGATTCTCGCACGGCCGGAGTTCTGGTCAGGCCGCACCCGTCAGACAATCGCAATCGGTCAAGAAATCGGTACGACCGCGATCCAGATCGTCGCCGCCGCAACCGCGCTTGCGAATCGCGGCGTGTTGCTCAAGCCGCAGATCGTCAAGAGCATCGTGGCACCCGACGGTCGTATTCTTCAAGAGTTCGGGCGTGAACCCGTCCGCGAGGTCGTTGCGCCGTGGGTGGCCGACACGATGCTCGAGATGATGTACTCCTCGACGCAAGGCGCGGGTCTCGCTCGTCTCGTACGCATCGACGGGGTGAACGTCTCGGCCAAGACCGGCACGGCAGAGGTTTTTGATCTCGCCGAACGGCGTTACTCGCAAACCGAGTTCATCGGCTCTGTGCTCGGTATTTTTCCGACCGAGAATCCCCAGTTCATCGTGTACGTGATGGTCGAACACCCTCGTGGTCCGTCGATTTACGGCGAGAGGACGGCGGTACCGATTCTCAATGAGATAAGCGAGTACATCGTGCAGTACACCGGAATGCCGCGCCCGGGCGACGCCGTAGCCAAACACAGCGGACGCGTCGCCGTCCGGCACTCCGACACTCCTGTCCTCGAGACACACGTTCCCGACTTCACGGGAGTTGCGAAACGCACGATTATGCCGCTGCTCAACCGTGAAGACGTCGAAATCCGGCTCATGGGCAACGGGTGGGTCGTTGCGCAGGATCCCGCACCCGGAACCGCGTATCGCAGCGGAATGGTGATCACGTTGGAGCTTGAGTGACAATACTCGAAAAGAACCTCGCGGCATTCTCCGACGGCAGAACTGCCGCAATCCGCACCGCGGTTTTAGCTGCCGCGCCGTGCGCCGAGTTTCACGTCGTGACCTCACGCACCGGGGAGCCGACGGCGACGTATCATGGCGTGTACCTGCATAGCCGGCACGATCCACGGCGCGAGGCCGAACGCGCGTGCACGGCGATGGGTCGCGGTGTCGGCATCCGTGTGATCGTCGGTTTCGGGCTAGGATACCACGTCGAAGCGGCGATCGCGAGCGATCCTGAAGGCGAGATTGTCGTAGTCGAACCGAGTCTTTCGGCGTTCCGGTCTGCGCTTGAGGCGCGCGACTGCACACGGTGCCTCGGCTCGCCTCGTGTCGCGTATCTGATCGAGGCCGATCCCGAGTCGGCCGCGTCGATGGTTTCCGACAGATTGGCCGAGGGCGTCGCGGTCCACCGCAATACCGCGGTCAGGTCGATTCATTCGACGTACTGCGATGAACTCGACCGGAATTTTGAGGCGCTCCGCTCTCGGCACGACATCAACCGCAATACGCTCAAACGGTTCGGCCGTACGTGGGTTCGAAATCTCTCGCAAAACCTGCGCGTGATCGCAGATTCAACACCGGTCGAGAAGTTGGCGATGAAACACTCGGGAGTACCCGCCGTTGTGTTTGGCGCCGGGCCGAGTCTCGACGATGCTTTGCCGCACGCGCGCGAGCTGTCCCGCCGCACGATTATCGTGAGCGTCGATACCGCGCTCAAACCTCTCGTCCACGCGGGAGTCGTCCCGGATTACGTCGTGATCGTCGATCCGCAGTACTGGAACACACGACATCTCGACGGCGTGCCGGAGACGAGCGCATCGGTGATCTCCGAGTCGTCGACGCACCCACGCGTGTTTCGGATGGTAACGGGTGAAACGTACTTCTGTTCATCGCTCTTTCCTCTCGGCCGGACGCTGGAGTCGGCGCTTGAGCCGTTCGGGAAACTCGGTGCGGGTGGTTCGGTCGCGACGACCGCGTGGGACTTTGCGGTGCTGCTCGGATGCACGCCGATTCACATCGTCGGGATCGATCTCGGATTCCCTTCCCGACGAACCCATTTCAGCGGAGGATTCTTCGAGGAACGGATGTACACGTTCTGTGATCGCTTTCAACCCGCCGAACAACTGTTCCACCGGTACCTTCACGACGCCGGGCCGTACCCCGTGCCCGCTACCGACGGCGGTGAGGTTCTGACCGACAAACGCATGATCGTGTACAAGTGGTGGTTCGAGAATCAGCTTAAGATTCACCCTGACCGCGTCTGCTACAACCTCTCGCCGGGCGGTGTCCGTATCGACGGCTTTCCGTACAGACGGATCGACGAGCTACTCGCGCTTCGGCCGTTCCGTGCGATGCGCGATCTCTCCGATACCGGGAAACCCGTCGAATCAACACCCGCATCGGCTCATGAACGTCGAGCTGCGATACGATCAGCGGTCGCATCGCTCATCGAGCAACTCCACGAACTCGCGAAGGTGGCACGGCGCGGAGTCGACGAGGTGACGCGCCTCCGTGAAGACCCTGAGGCTTCGCCGGCGAACCTCGATCGGATCGACGAGGAAATCCGAGCACTCGAGTCGCGCGAAATCGCGGGGTTTCTTATGCACGATGTCGTCGAATCGATCATGAACTCTTCGAAGGCTGAACCCGAGCGCGCGTCGGTGCTTTCATCGTCATACGCGATCTACGCCGGCATCCTGAGTTCCGTCACATACCATCTCGACGCACTGTCGTTCGGCCTCGAACTGCTCAAAAACCCACGCTAAAGGAATCGTGCAAACGGTCGATACTCAGTGTAAGGGTGTCGCAACCCCTAAACGGTATGCTGTCTGCGCGCACTCACGTGCGACACGACGTCCAGGCATACCGTTTTTTTTTTGCCCACCGCTTTCGCGCGCACGGATCCCGAGTATAGCGCTCTTGTTTGTTCGCTCGATTCCCGGTAGACTGATGTGCTGCAGGAGGGTGTATGCCGACGGCGACCGCGGATGTGCTCGATGAGCTTGTCAGAGCAAGTACGCTCCTGACCGAGGCAACCAGCGTCACGCGCCTGATCGCGACCATGGTCGAACAGGCGAACGATATCACCCGATCTGAACTCGCGGCGTTCTATCTGCGTACCGACCACGCCGAAAAGGTCTCTTTCAAGCTCTCGTATCGAAGAGGACGGCTCGATTCGCCGAAGGAGCTTTCGCCGGACGGCGATCTCGTTGAGTTTCTCGAGGAGTCTG
>PXBQ01000303.1 GCA_003566875.1 Spirochaetaceae bacterium
ATATCGTGGTCGGGAAGTCTGCTCGATGCCGCTCTCAAACACGAGTTGTTGCAGAAAAGTGGAAGCTGGTACTCGTACGGCGAAGAGAGAATAGGGCAGGGACGCGAGAACGCAAAACAGTTCCTTGAGACACATCCTGAAATCGCGACGGATCTCGACGCAAAACTGCGCGAAATAATCTTTCCCAAACCGACCCCACAGAATTCACAAGCCGAGGCGTCGGACGCGACATCGAAAAAGGCCATCGATGCACCCGCAGCGCGTTCGACCGCCGCAAAAGCATCGACAAAAGCATCGACAGCCGCGTCAAAACCCGTCGCGGTCGACGATACTGAAGACCCTGATGCCGATGTTCTGACCGATGCCGTCGATGACGAGCTGTTCTGACACGGCTGCCGACCCGAACGGAACGGTCGTCTACCTTGCGTTGGGTGCGAACCTTGGAGACCGTTCGCGGACTCTTCGGTGCGCGGTCGAGCGTTTATGCTGTTTTCTCGACGACCCGAAGTGTTCGTCCGTATACGAGACCGCGCCGATGTACGTCCTCGACCAACCGCTTTTCCTTAATCTCGTGATGACGGGTCTCACGCGAAAATCCGCGATCGAGCTCCTACGCATAGCGAACGAAATCGAGCACGACCTCGGGCGCGACAGACGGTCGGAGCGGCGGAACGGACCACGGCCGCTCGACATCGACATGCTTTTGTACGGTCGAAACGTTTGTTCGGATACCACCCTCACTCTTCCGCACCCACGCATCGGCGAACGAGCGTTCGTGCTCGTCCCACTGCTCGAGCTCGACTCAGAGTTGCGAGATCCGGTGACGACCACCCGTTACGCCGATATCCCGGTCGATCGATCGGGAATCTTCAAGACCGACATGGTCGTTCCGGTTGTAAAAGCCTGACGCGAATCGCTCTTCCCGACAGCGGCACGGCGGGTATTTACTCTACCGACCGCTCCCGCTATACTGAGAATTACACGCCAGTATGGAGGAACGGACGACGGAAGCCGCACACCATTTCAAGTTGCGGGATTTCGAAGGTCCTCTCGACCTTCTTTTGTTTCTGATCAAGAAATCCGAGATCAACATCTACGACATCCCGATTTCTCAGATCACGGAGCAGTACCTGCAGTACCTGGAGTATTCAACACGGGTCGACCTCGAGAACGTCACCGAGTTTTACGTTCTCGCAGCAACGCTCCTGTACATCAAGTCGCGCATGTTGCTGCCGGTCGAGATCAACCTCGACGACGAACTCGACGATCCCCGGAAAGAACTCGTCGACAAACTGATCGAGTATCAGAAGTTCAAGAAACTCTCGGAGCTCATGGAGGACAAGGAAAAAGAGGCCGAGTGGATTATCGAGCGGAGAAAAAAACAACGCAGTCTTCCGTTCGTGGAGGATGAACTCTGGGAGCAGATCGAAGTTTGGGATCTTTTCAGGACATTCAACGACCTAATGTCGGGCCTCGCACCCGAAAAGATCCTCGACATGTACGAGGAAGTCTCGGTCAACGAAAAGATCACGTTGATCTACGAGTACCTCGAGACACGGTCGGAGTTCCTGTTCACCGATCTTGTACTCAATCCAAGCTCGGTCATGGAAGTCGTGTGCGCGTTTCTCGCGGTGCTCGAGGCGGTGAAACAACGAAGGGTGAGAATATTCCAGAATCGCCTATTCGGCGATATCCAGATACGGACGGCAGAAAGTGGACGAGATGAACTTGAGCGATGAAACCGCGCTCGTCGAGGCAATCGTCTTCCTCGAAAACGAGCCTGTTGAGCTGAAGACTTTGGTCGGCGTGAGCGGCCTTTCGCGAGAGGTCGTTTTGCGCGCATTGGCGGAGATCAAGGATCGATTCGATCAATCCGAACACGGGTTGGAACTCGTCCACATCGGCGACGGGTATCAGTTCCAGCCCAAACAATACCTGTGGGACGCGTTGAAATCGCGCTACGGCAAACGCAACGACTCGCGCTTGTCGCGCGCAGCGATGGAGACACTTTCGATCATCGCGTACTCGCAACCGATCACGCGTGTCGAGATAGAAAACCTCCGCGGCGTTGCCGCGGACGGGATGATCAAGCTGCTCGTATCCCGGAACTTGATTCGGGAGGTCGGCAAAAAAGACGCTCCCGGCCGTCCCGTTCAATACGGTACGACGAAGGAATTTCTAAAACTCTTTCGGCTTTCGAGCATCTCGGATCTTCCGAAACTCGACGAGACCGAAGAAGACAGGTTCAGACTAAATGGCTGAAGAAAAAGAAAAAGGCATACGACTACAACTCTTTCTCGCGCGTGCGGGCGTCGGATCCCGACGCGCGTGTGAACCGCTGATCCAGTCAGGTCGTGTTGCGGTAAACGGCAAGGTCGTGACCGAACTCGGCACCCGGGTCACAGAGGACGACTTGGTCGTTTTCGACGGAAAGGAACTTCGGCCGGTTCGACGCAAGGTGTACTTCGCGCTGCACAAGCCCGTTGGGTACATTTGCGCACACACCGACGACGAAAACAGGCCGATAGTATACGACCTGATCCGTCCGTACTTCAGCGGGCGCTTGTTCTCAGTCGGCCGACTAGACTTCCAGACCTCGGGCCTTCTGTTGCTCACAAACGACGGAGAATTCGCCAAGACCGTCGCGCACCCTTCGTCCCGCATCGAAAAAGAGTACGTCGTCGAGACAAAAAAACCAATCTCCGAAGACCGCCTCAAGGAATGGATCGCCGGGATTCGAATCGCCGGCGAAAAGTACGTTTTAAAGCGGTACTATCTCAAAACATCGCGCCGTATTCACCTCGTTCTTGAGGAAGGCAAAAACAGGGAGATCCGGACGGTGTTCACCTTCTGGCGCCATTCGGTCAAACGCATCCATCGTGTCAGAATCGGCGCGGTGGTGATGAAAGATCTGCCTCCGGCTGCGCACCGGGAGCTCACGCCTACCGAAATTGCGTCACTGACGCGAAAAAAACCGCGAAAACTGATCATAAGGAAGAAAAAATGATCGTTGCGATCGACGGTCCAGCCGGTGGAGGAAAAAGCAGCGTCGCGCGGACCGTCGCGACGAGTCTCGGGTTTGAGTTTCTGAACTCCGGGAGTTTTTACCGAGCCGTAACGTGGAAAGTACTCGAATCAGGAGCCGACCCGCACGACACCGAGAGCGTGATCGAGATCGCGCGGAATACTCGGTTCGACCAGATCGACGGCCGTTTCCTCGTCGACGGTGAGCCGCGATCGGACGAACTTCGCTCGCCGAACGTCGACGCGTGGGTAGCTACTTTGTCCGCCGTCCCGGAAGTCCGTGCCGTCGTGAACGATGCGCTTGTTCGGCTCTCGCAGCTTCACGACGTGGTAGTCGAAGGACGCGACATGACGACGACGGTGTTTCCGCACGCCGATGTCAAAATCTTCCTCGATGCATCACTCGACGCACGCGCCGAACGCCGTTACCAACAGGACGCGGGCGGACGATCAATTGACGAAATCAGGGAACAAATCGCCGAACGCGACGACATGGACCGCAAGAAACCGACGGGGGCGCTCGTCAAAACACCCGAGGCGGTGTATTTGGACACGTCGGACTTGACCATAGAAGAAGTTTGTGCGAGAGTGTCTGATACTATTCTACGAAAGCGAAACAGCAGGAGTAATGATACGGGTATGGGAGACCGAGAGACGCAGAGCGGCGAAATCACAAAGAATGTCATGACGCAACAAGAGTTGCAAGAAGAATTTCTCAAGACAATCGATGAACTTGAGGTGGGGCAACTGGTCGAAGGCACCGTCGTTCAAGTCAATTCGGAGAACGTCTTCGTCGACATCGGTTACAAGTCCGAGGGGCGAGTTCCCATCGAAGAATTCGATGAACTGCCGAAACCAGGCGAAACCGTAAACGTGGTTTTGTTGAGCAAAGAGACCAAAACCGGTGGAATTTCGGTCTCGAAAAAGAAGGCCGATGAGAAATTGTTCTGGAAAACGCTGAAACAGGCGTTTCAGGACCACGAACCGGTCGAAGGAGTCGTCGCTCGAGTCGTCAAGGGCGGGTTTGAGATCCGACTCGCCGGTGATGTTCGTGGATTCAACCCGATTTCCAAGATGGATCTGCACCGTATCGAAGAACCCGACGAGTACCTCAACATGAAATCGATGTTCTACGTCGAACGCGTGTATAGCGAAAACCGTGTGAACATTATCCTCTCCCGACGCGCGTGGCTTGAAGAGGAAGTAGAGCGCAAGAAAAAGAAGTTCTTCGAGACAGTTCAAATCGGCGACGATGTCGAAGGTGTCGTTAAAAGTTTCACGTCATTCGGCGCATTCGTCGATTTAGGCGGTTTTGACGGCTTACTCCACATCAACGATATGAGTTGGGGGCACGTTACACGCCCAAAAGACCACGTCAAAAAAGGCGAAGTCCTGACGCTCAAAGTCATCCGAATGGATCCCGAAGAACAAAAAATCAACTTATCGTTGCGGCACATGAGCGAAGACCCCTGGAACCACTTCGAAGAGAAGTTCCAAGTCGATCAAGTCGTAACCGGGACCGTAACGAAGCTCACGGATTTTGGTGCGTTCATCGAACTCGAGGAAGGCATCGAAGGACTCGCGCACATTTCCGAGTTGTCGTGGGTCAAGCGTATTTCGCATCCGCGTGAGTTACTGAAACCCGGCGACGAGATCGAAGCCAAGATTCTCGATTTTGACGTGACGCAGGGCCGAGTTTCGCTCGGACTGAAACAGGTTCTCCCAAATCCGTGGGAGTCGGTAGCGTCCGAGTACCCGGAAGGCATGAGGCTCACTCGGGTTGTCAAAAAAATCACGAATACCGGCGCGTTCGTCGAACTCGAAGAGGGGATCGACGCGTTCCTTCACATCGACGACCTCTCGTGGACCAAGAAGCACAAACACCCGTCCGCGGTTCTGCAGGAAGGACAGGAAATCGAGTGCATCGTTCTCGCCATCGATCCGGAAGATCACAATATCCGAGTCGGCATCAAACAGCTTGAGGAAGACCCGTGGGACTCCTTGAAAAAGGCCTTCCCGGAAGGAAGCAAAATCGACGGCGAGATCACGAACATAACGGACTTCGGCATCTTTGTCCGTGTTCAGGGCGGAATCGAGGGCTTGATCAACAAATCCAATCTCGTCGATCCGCGCGTCACGCCATACGAGAAAGCGGTCGAAAGCTTCTCAGTCGGTGACAAGGTGACCGCGGTCGTGACGGAACTCAGCCCGTCGCGCCAACGATTAGGATTGTCGATCCGCGAACTCGAACGCAAGGAACAACGCGACGAGCTCAAGAAATACATTCATAACGAGGATAACGAAGCGACGTTCACGTTAGGCGACGTCATGAAGGACGACGACGATACGAGCTCGTAATGTCGTGAGCAGGGATGTTCCAGACGCAAATCGACGCCGGCAGATTCGACACCTTTATTGAAATCAACGCTTTGATAAACTCCGACTACTCGAATCCGCGTGCCGTTTTGCAGCGGATTCTCGAGTCGGCCATGCGCTTGACCGAGGGGGAGGCGTCGTCGCTCCTGATTCTCGATTCGGCAAACGACAAACTCTACTTCGAGATCGCGCTCGGCCCAAAAGGAGCGGATGTCCAGAAATTCACGTTGAACATCGGCGAGGGAATCGCGGGTTGGGTTGCCGAGAACAACCGCTCACTCATCGTCAACGACGTCGACGACGACCCACGATACTTCTCACAAATCAGCGAACAAGTCGGCTTCCTTACGACGTCGATTCTTGCAGTGCCGATGCGCATGAAAGACCGCTGCGTCGGCGTAATCGAGATGATCAACAAGGTCGACGGCAAGAAGTTTGATGATCAGGATCTTCAATGGCTCGAGATATTTGCGAATCAGGCGGCGATGGCGATCCAGAACGCACGATCTTTTCAGAAAGTACGCGATGAGATCGGAGTTCTCCAGGACCAGGTGACCTCCGAGAAAGGGTATCACACTCTTATCGCCGAAAGTCCGATCATGAAAGAACGCCTCGCGGTCGTTCAGAAGATCGCGGAAACCGAGTCGTCGGTCCTGATTCTCGGCGAAAGCGGCGTCGGCAAGGAGTTGTTTGCCGAGCAACTGCACCTCAGAAGCCTGCGCCGTGACAAGCCGTTTATGCGCGTCAATTGCGCCGCGTTGCCCGAAGGCCTGCTCGAGAGCGAGCTGTTCGGACACGTAAAAGGAGCGTTCACCGACGCGGTGAGCGATCGTCACGGACGATTCGTGCGCGCGGACGGCGGCACGATCTTTCTCGATGAGATCGGCGAGATTCCGCTCCCACTTCAAGCAAAAATGCTCCGGGTAATCCAGCACAAGACGTTTGAGCCCGTCGGATCTGCAGAGCCGGTCCACGTCGACGTCCGGATAATCGCCGCGACGAACAAGGATATCGAACAGGCAGTCGCCGAAGGAACATTCCGACGGGATCTCTATTACCGCTTGAACGTGCTTCCGCTTCACGTTCCGCCTTTGCGCCGTCGTCCCGAGGACATTCCGGCGCTCGCCGATTTTTTTCTCAAAAAGTCCCGGTCCGAGACAAAAAAAACAGTCAGGGGTTTTACACCCGAGGCGATCGAGGAGCTTCTGTCGTACCCATGGCCCGGCAACGTCCGGGAGCTGGAAAACGCCGTCGAACGCGCTGTCGTGATTTGCCGCGACGAGTACATCCGGCCTGACGATCTCGTTCTGCATTCACGTGCTCGCATGAACGACCAGTACTACACCGGAAAATCTCTCAAGGATTCAGTCAACCTCTTCAAGAAAAACTTCATTCGTGCAACGCTCGAACAGACGAACTGGAATCAAACCGCAGCCGCACGGTCACTCGATATTCAGCGGACATACTTGTCCCGCTTGATCAAAGAACTCAAAGTCGAACACTAAACCGGGTCTATAAAGGAGTTCCTCATGACAACCAAAAAAACGACCACCGATACCAAGAAAGCCGAGCCATCGAATCGAGCAACAGAAGTCACTATCGCAGAACGATTTACGGGTTTTCTTCAGAAAAACCGCGTACCACTTCTCGTTGTTACGGCGACTCTGATCGTCGCCATTGTCGCATTGTTTGTGACGATCGAGATCCTGAATACGCGTCAACAGGAGGCCACCGTCCTTGCGGAACGAGTTCAGCGACGCTTCGATGCATGGCTCGAAGCATCCGACGAGGCGCGCCCTGCGATTCGCGAGGAAATCGACCAGATGATCGACGAGACGGTGTCCCGATACTCTCGCTCGTACGGCGCGACGCGGGCGTTATTCATCCGCGGCCGTCTCGCGTGGGAGTCGGAACAGTACGAGGATGCGCGCGTTGCATTTGAACGGCTGGCCGATCGGTTTTCCCGCAGTCATCTCGCACCGACCGCCTTATTCAATGCCGCGGTCGCCGCGGAGGCGGGCGCGGATCCTGACGGTTCGGAACGCATTCTGACCCGCATCGTTGACCAGTACGGCACCGATTCGATCGAATCGCCGCGAGCGCTCTTCAACCTCGGGCGGCTGGCTGAAGAAGTGGGACGATACGACGACGCGAACGCTCGTTACAACCGCCTCATCGAAGAGTACGCGGGAAGCAGTTGGACAAACCTGGCTAGAAACCGTATAATTTTTCTCACCGTGAACGGACTGCTGTAGGAATAGGGCCGTGGAACAACGCGGCCCGAAAGTAGTTGGATAGAACTCTGCGCAATCGTCCGGAGGTACCCGAATGGCAAAGAAATCGAATAGAATCTTCGAAACGCGGTATTTCGGACTTCTGATCGGGCTTTTTTTGACGGTTTTCGTGATTCTCATAGGCCTCACGACCGCGATCTGGGAACGTCTTGAACTGAACATGCTCGACCTTCATTTCCGTCTCAAAAACGTGTATGGATCGGAGCGCATTCAGGAAGGAGTTCAGCAGGTTGAAGCTCATCCGCGCGTCTCGGACGACATACTTATCATCGGAGTCGATATTCCGTCTTTGGCGCGCTTCGGACGGTTCCCGTTTCCGAGGTATCGTCATGCAGATCTTCTTAACGCACTCGCGCGGATCCAGGACCAGTCGCGGCGCGAAAGGTCGGTCTTTCTGGATTTCTTCTTCAACGAACCCGCCGCCGATCCATACGAAGATGCTGTTCTTGTCACCGCGATGCGGGAGAACGGACGCGTTTTTCTCGAAACGATTCTCGATGTAGCACCGCCGGCTCCCGGCGCACCCGTCGATATGTTCGAGCGACACGAGACTTTGTATCGAACTGCCGGCGAGATCACGACCGTCCACGGCGACTGGGAAAAAATCCCGTACAACTTGAGTGTTGACGCCCCGTTACAACCTTACGGTGCATCGGTTCGCGGTTACGGACACGCAAACTTTGATGAAGACTACGACCGCGTCTTTCGCCGGCAACAGCTCATCGGTAAGAGTACGGTACTTGTCGACGAAGTGCTTTTGAGCGAGCTGAGTACCGAGTATTCCCTTAATCGCGATAGATTTGAGCGTCTTGCATGGTTCGACCGTGAGGGCAGGGAACGCCACGTGCCCTATCCGTTGACCGACGCGGCGCTGCGGACGCTCCGATCCGAAATGGCCGCATCTGCGCCTCCTGTCGGGACCGAAGACCCAGAATTCGACGGAACTCGCGATTTTATCGTTCGTCATTACCGAGATCATTTTGTCCCGGCGATTACGCTCTCGCTCGCGCTCGACTACTTCAATCGGTCGTTTGATGATCTCGAGATCAGGATCGGCGAGTATATACGTATCCCCGCGCCACAGTACTTCAACGTCGAGCAGAACCGATGGGAAGAACCGTACCGAGTCCGCGAACGCCGCGAGCAGTACGATTCCGACGGAGAAGTCGTGAGAAACGCCGTGTATCGGGAGCTCGATGAGATCAAGATACCGATCAACGAACGCGGCGAGATGATGATCAACTACATGGGGCGTCGGTCGAGCGCGTCGTTCGACGGACACCAGACTTTCCCGGTCCGTTCGTACTCAGCGTACGCGGCGCGTTCTCCCGGAATCGATCCGTCGACATGGCCCCGCACGCTCGCGCTCGACAACCGCATTTTGATGGTCGGCGCCTTTGCTCCCGGGATCGCCGACGATGAGAAATTGACTCCGTACGGTTTGATGTACGGGGTCGAAATCCACGCCAACGCTCTCAACACGATCATCATGAGCAACTTCATCGAGTACGCACCGGCCTGGCTCAACTACGCGATCCTTTTCGCGTTGGTTATGCTCACCGCATTCGGCGCATCGCGTGTCTCGACGATTTGGGCTGCCGTTTTCTCGCTCGTCGTCGTGATTGTGTTGTTCTTCACGGTCACGATCGTTTTCGACGCTCAGTCGTATCTGCTCGAGTTTTCGCCGGTAGCGGTTGCAGTACTCGCCACGTTCGTCTCGATCGTCGTATACCGCGTGATGACCGAAGAACGCGACAAGCGTCGTATCCGTGACATGTTCGGTAAGTACGTCAGTCCAAGAGTCGTCGACGAGATCCTGGACAGTCCACCGGAACTTGGCGGTATCGACAAGGAACTCTCGGTCTTTTTCTCGGACATCCGCGGATTCACGACCCTATCGGAAGCCATGACACCACAGGAACTCGTCAACCATCTGAACGTCTACTTGACAGCGATGACCGACACTATCCTGGAGTATCACGGAACTCTCGACAAATACGTCGGTGACGAAATCATGTGCTTCTGGGGTGCCCCGCTACCGCAAGAGGATCACGCGATTCTCGCGTGTAAGTGCGCGATTCGCCAGATGCAGGTTCTCGATGAACTCAACGCATCGTGGCCCGAGGAACGGAGAATCAACATCGGCATCGGGATCAACTCCGGTATCATGACAGTCGGAAACATGGGGTCACTCGGTCGGATGAACTACACGTTGATGGGGGATAACGTCAACCTCGGTGCGCGCCTCGAAGGCACCAACAAACAATACATGACGAATATCATCATCAGCGAATACACGTACGGCCTCGTCCAGGACAGAATTCTGGCTCGCGAGATGGACAATATTCGCGTTAAAGGCAAAAACCGACCCGTCGGCATATACGAGTTAATCGACGTACCGGAAGGCCTCGAGCCGCCGCTGCCGCCAAATGAAAAGAAACGGAAGTAGGGCGGGTTTCAACTGTGCCGCCGGTCGTTATACGTCCGGCATCTCACCAGTAGGACTGTTGCTCGTGATCCTCATCTCCGGTTGTGGCATCGAGACGTTGCCGTACCTCGAGGCCCCGACAATCACCGGATCCCAACCCTTTCCAAACCTCCAACACTCGACGCTCAACGCGATCGATGAGTTTGTGGGATACGATTTTTACTACCGCTTTTTCTCAAACTCTGAGGCATTTCAACCGAACGCGGTCGACACAAACGTCGCCGGCGAAAGTCGCCTTGTAGCACAGGGCTATCGCCGTATGCTCGCCCGGGTGAAACCCGATGGCGAAACGCCCGGATCGACACTACTGACTCCGCCGATTCTGCGGATACCCGGTGTTCTCAGAAATACACAGTTGAGTTTTCAAATCGAGCTCCCGGACGGTATACTTCAGGCTGAACCACAGATCATACCGCCGCCGGAGCACGCGGCACAACTAGACGCGCTTTTCTTGATGCGCAACGTCGGGACTCCGGCGTCCCCCGAGCCGTTGAGTTTCCTCGAACCTTTTTCCGCTGCAGACCAGAACGACCTGTCTACGGACGGGATTTCGAACGTCGCGTCGAT
>PXBQ01000256.1 GCA_003566875.1 Spirochaetaceae bacterium
CGGTGTAGACGCCGAACGCGGCGCCCGCCTTCCGGTCGACGTAGCTCTCGTGTGGTCCGCGGCCGTACCACGCGACCGTCTCGTACCCCTCGGGCATCGCGAACGTCACACCGATCCGAGGATACTCGGGAACGACATCGGTCACAGAGATCGTATTTCGCACGTGAACACCGGCATCGGAGAAGTAGTACTCGACCGCGAACGATCCGACGACACCTGCTCGACACGATATCTCGTGCCGCGCGCGGACCAGAACGCCGGCGGCGCCGGAATCCGGATCCGGTCCGACCGAGCTCACCTCGAACGCGTTCGACGAAAGCTCGGTCGCATCGAGCCCGGTGTCGCGCCACGGGCCGAGCGCTTTTCGCTCCTGCCCCGTCCACAACTTCACACCGTCGTTGTCCGTCGGCGCGCGGAACACCGCCGGGCGAATCGGCTCGGCGATGAGGTCCTGGTTCCCGACGCGCCAGCCGGAAAGCGCGCCGTCGACAAACTCAAAACGCCCGGCCGACGACTCGATGATGGCGTGCCGGTCGCCGCTCTCGGTAACACGCGGCTCGTCGGCAATCGGGCGACCGCTCCGTTGCCGATCTGGCAACGAGGGTTGAATCGCCGAACCCGGCGACGGCAGCTCGAACTGCTCCCACGCGACGATATGCCCGGCTTCGGCCCACGGCAGGTCCTCGCGCGTCACGAAACGAAACATGATGTGCAGCTCGTCACCCGCTATCACGGGAACCGGCTCGAACGTCACGGTGATCGCTTCGGACTCACCCGGCGCGGTTCTGAGGTCCGGAATCACTCCGCGTTCGACCGCGATCCCGTTGACGGTGACTTCCCAGAGACACTCGAGCCACGCAATGTCGGTGAAATCCTGCTTGTTCCGCACGATGAAACGGCCGAGCGCGGCGTCCTCGGCTTCGACCGCGACAGGTTGTGCGAGTTTCTTGAACTCCCACATCGCGGGATGCGGCGTACGATCGGGCGAAACCATGCCGTTGATGCAAAAGTTCGCATCGTTCGGCTCGTCGCCGAAGTCGCCACCGTACGCCCAGTACTTGACTCCGTCCTCGTCGGTCCGTGCGATCCCCTGGTCCACCCAGTCCCAGATGAAGCCGCCCTGCAGACCGTGGTATCGCTCAAACAGCTCCCAGTACTCCTTCAGGTTCCCGTTGCTGTTCCCCATCGCGTGCGAATACTCGCAGAGGATAAACGGACGATAATCGTCGGTATCGGACTCGGCCCACGCGCGGATACGGTCGAGCGGGCTGTACATCGGGCAGATTATGTCGGTCGCCGCGTGCCCGCGTGTGAAGTCGCTCGGCCCCTGGCCCCAAACGGCGCGGACCGCGCCCTCGTAATGCAGGACGCGCGACGGATCGACACGGCGAGTCCAGCCGGCGGCCGCGTCGTGATTCTGGCCGTATCCGCTTTCGTTCCCGAGCGACCATGCGAAAATCGACGGATGATTTCGGTCACGGACGACCATCCGCGAAACGCGCGCGAGAAAGGCCGCGGCGTAACTCTCGGACCGACACACCTGGTCGTAGTAGTGATGCGCCTCGATGTTTGCCTCGTCGACGAGAAGGATTCCGTACTCGTCGCAGAGATCGTACCACTCGGTGTCGTTCGGGTAGTGCGAGGTTCGCACGGCGTTGAAGTTGAACTGCTTGAGCAGCCGGATGTCTTCGATCATCCTCTCGCGAGAGACGTACTTTCCCGTATGCTCATCGTGATCGTGCCGGTTGACTCCTTTGATCATCACGGGTTTCCCGTTGATCCGGAGCTCGCGTCCACCGACCTCGACGCTTCGGAAACCCGTCCGGACGGCGGTCCACTCGACGGCTCGGTCGCCGACGTGCAGCGACACGACGAGCGTGTACAGGCTGGGCGACTCGGGCGACCATAGCTCGACGCCCGGGATTTCGGTCTCGATCTCGACGCGATGGCCCGCGGCACGATAACTCGAGTCGACCTTCGCGCGCCCCGACGAGACAGGTATGTCGGCATTATCCGCTCTGAACAGCGACCACTCGACACTGCAGGAATTGGGCAGATCCCCGGTTGCGGCGCCGACAAGCACCTCGCCGACGAGCAGACCGTCGATCGAGTTTTCGCACGGTGTCGCGGTCACCGCGACGTCCTTGAGGTACACCTCTTCGGTACAGTACAAAAAAACATCGCGGTAGATTCCGGCCATCCACCAGTGATCCTGGTCCTCGATGAAACTCGAGGCCGACCAGCGGACGACGACGATCGCCACGGTGTTCTCGCCTGGAACGAGGTACGGCGCGATATCGAACTCGGACGGAAGGCGTGAGTCGGTCGCGTATGCGACCTCGCTCCCATTTACAAAGACGTAGTACACGCTCTCGGCGCCGCCGACGTGAAGGACGATACGCCGACCGGCCCAGCCCGACGGAACCGTGAACGTTCGCCGGTACACACCGGTCGGGTTGTCCTCGGGTACGCGTGGTGGTTTATCAGGAAACGGCATGATCACGTTCGTGTAGTGCGGCCGGTCGAACCCTTGCATCATCCAGTTTCCGGGGACCGAGATCGTGTCCCAGTCATTTCCGCTCGAGTCCTGCGCGACGTCGCTCTCGTGGAGTTCCTCGGGACGCGGACGCAGAGCAAAACTCCACGAGCCGTTGAGCGATAACACGCGATCCGACCGGTTCCGGTCGTAACCAAACGCGGACTTCGCGTCGGAAAACGGAACAAAAGACGATCGCGCCTCAAGCCTATTCCGCGAGACGATCTCCGGCTTTTCCCACTCGCGCCGTGCGATTATGGACGTGATACTCATGATGAACTCCTTCAGCATCGAGTATATCGGCCGAGTGTCGTGGCGTTCAAGGGAGAGCCACGTCAAAACGGTGAGGAAGAAACGCTGAGGGAAAACGGTGGGGGTGGTTGTTGACAACGATTCGTGGTTGTACTAGGGTTTCTGGTACTGCCACGGAGGATTTAAAATAGTGAACTCTTGGGAATCTACTTCGAAGAGCCGGTTCATGCCGCCGACGGGCCTCGCTCGCGTATCGTCTACCAAGAAAGGCGCGCACCTTGAGTTCCAGAACGCTCGAGTGGAGATCGACCGAGTCGGGCCATCGATCTTTCGAGTTGGACTCGCCGTCGGTGACGCTCGGTACGACACATCGTTTGCGCTCGTCGACGACAAGAAGCCGATCGCCGCGACCGATGTCGTCGTCGACGACGTAAACGTTACGGTCCGTATCGATGAGTACGCCGCGGTGATCCGACGCGATACCGGCGCGATCCGCTTCACGAACGAGAACGGATCTCTTCTGCGCGACGTCGAAGCGCCGTTTCAGTTCGACGGACAATCGATCCTGGTCTCAAAGCTCTTGCGTCCTGACGAGCATTTCTTTGGCCTCGGCGAGAAAACCGGATGGCTCGATAAACGCGGGCGCGAGTACACGATGTGGAACAGCGATATACCGTACGCGACGACAACCGACCCTCTCTACGTCTCGATTCCGTTCACATTGGGGTACACCGGAGGAGCGTGGTACGGAGTGTTCGTCGACTACCCCGGACGGATCGAGTTTGACCTCGGCTCAAAACAGGACGAGTACTGGAGCTTCCGCGTGCATCACCGCGCGTTTCGATACTACCTCGTGTGCGGCACGAGCCCACGCGAAATCGTCGAGACGTTCACCGAGCTCACGGGCCGATCCCCGATGCCGCCCGCGTGGGCGCTCGGATATCACCAGAGTCGCTGGAGCTACTTCCCCGACGACGAGGTTCGGTCGCTCGTCAAAGAGTTCCGCGCACGAGAAATCCCACTCGACGTCTTTCACCTCGACATCGATTACATGGACGGGTACCGTGTCTTCACGTGGGACCCGCGAGGGTTCTCCGATCCCGCAGCGCTCGTTTCAGATCTTGCGGCACAAGACGTACGCATCGTCACGATCGTCGATCCCGGCGTAAAAAAAGACCCCGAGTACTCGGTATACGCGGAGGGGATCGCCGATGGGCATTTCTGCGCGGAACTCGACGGCACGGTGTACCACGGCGAAGTATGGCCCGGAACCGCCGCGTTCCCCGATTTCACGCAAGCCAAGACACGAAAGTGGTGGGCGGAGAAACACGCCACGTTGTTCGATGCCGGTGTCGCCGGGATATGGAACGACATGAACGAACCGAGCGATTTTTCACAACCGACAAAGACGGTTCCGAACGACCTCGTTCTCAAGAACGACGACGACCCACGAAGCTTTCGCGAGGCGCACAACTACTACGGCTCCGCGATGGCGACCGCCGCGAGACAAGCGTTCGAGGCGCACTCGCCGAGGAAACGCGCCTTTGTGCTCACCCGCGCCGGGTACGCGGGCGTGCAGCGGGTATCGGCGGTCTGGACCGGCGACAACGCGAGTACGTGGGAACACCTCGCAATGAGTATCCCGATGATGGTGAATCTCGGGCTCTCCGGCGTTCCCATCGTCGGAAGCGACGTCGGTGGGTTTGCGGCGGATGCCACGGGTGAGTTGTTCGCGCGATGGATTGAGGCCGCGTGCCTCACGCCGTTCTTCCGATGCCACAGCGCAATCAGGACACGCCGCCAGGAACCGTGGGCGTTCGGTCGGCGCATCGAAGACGTCGCACGAAAGTATATCTCGATGCGGTACACGTTTCTCCCGTACCTGTACACGAAGACCTTCGAGGCGCACACCACCGGCACGCCGATCATGCGCCCGCTTTTTCTCGAGTTTCCCGATGACCCAGGGACTCTCGACATCAACGACGAGTATATGATCGGGCACGCGATGCTCGTCGCTCCGGTCGTTCGTCCGGGGGCCCGCGCGCGCGAAGTGTATCTACCGCCCGGCGGTTGGTTCGAGTGGTCAACCGGCGTGTACTACGAAGGCGCGAGTCATATCCTCGCCGATGCACCGCTATCGTCGTTGCCGCTGTTCGTCCGCGCCGGGAGCATTATCCCGACGGTAGCGCCCGCGGGTGCGGTATCCCGACTCAGCCACAAGACGATCACGTTGGACGTCTTCCCACGCCGCCGAGCGGCCGACGAAAACGGCAGTACGATCGCCGAAGGAACGCTGTACCAGGACGACGGAGAGACGAACGATTACCTTGACGGGAAACGAAGGGTTATGACTTTCGCGCTCGACGACACACCGACCGGGTTGAAGTTTACGTTTGCGACCACCGAAAAGGCGTTTGAACGAACGACCGAACACCTACGCCTGAGGATTCACCACGAAAGCATCGCGGAGGCCGACGCCAAAGGCGCCACGGTTCAATCGACCCGAACGATAGAAGGGATCGCCGAGATCGAACTCGACATCACCGAACGCGGCGAGGTCACGCTGAAGCGAATCGAGAGTCCGCCCGATAATCCATCAGGCACCGCTATAGGCGGCTGAGCGAATGCCCGACGGCGGTTTATCGCCGTCGATACTCACGCGCGGCGCGTTTTGCCGCCGCACTAGCCTTTTCGGTCTCGAAACGTAGCGTCTCGAGCAGCTCGGTTTCGTTACCCCGGTACGTCGGCGGTATCACGATCGGATCACCGAACACGATGTAACACCGGCTGAACGGAAAAGGGACCTCGAAAGCGTCCCACCGCTTCCCGAACCGAAACGATCGGGTGTAATACGCGCCGGTGGGGATTATCGGGAGCCCACTCCGCGCGGCGATATGAAGGATGCCGGGCTTCGGAGTCCGCGCGGGCCCGGCAGGACCGTCCATCGCGATCGAACCGTCGTGGCCTTGACGCAGATAACGGACAAAACCGAGGACTCCCCGTTCGCTCTTTCGTGGTCGCTGTCCCGTGCTGATTCGAAAATCGCGAAACCCGAAGTGATTCAAAACTCCCGCCAGGACGTCCCCCCGCCACGAGTCCTCGACGAGAGCCGAGCCACCCTGGTGGCGATACCAGAAGATGTTGACTGTAGACATCCCGTGCCAAACGCCGAAAATGACGTGTTTGCCTTCCCGGTGGTACCGGCGGAATCGTTCGATTGGTTCAGCGACAACACGATTGGTCGCACCGAGAAAACGATACAGAACGATAAAAATCGTACGGAACAAGAGCGTCGACGGTCGGACCATTGCTTCGATTCTAATCGTGATCGACTCGGCGCACAAGCACAAGAGACGTACGGCGGCCACACGACGGTTTCATTCGTCGGTGCCGTGCAGCCCGGGCACATGGCGCGTCAACCCGAACGCCGCGAGCGCACCAATCAGACTCACGACGAGGTAGAACCAGAAGACGCGGGAGTACGCCGGATACGTGGCGCCGAAAGAGGCGATTCCCGAGGCGAGCACGACGCCGCCGACGGCCGTGCCGATCATCGCACCGCCGAACCGAACCATGCTGTACAGTCCCGCGGCCGTCGCGGACCGGTCGGCCGGCACGCCCGCGAGCGCAAATATGTGCAGCGCGGCGAGGCAGAATCCCGCGCCGAGTCCGTGGACCATGATCACGACGATGAAGTACACGATTCCCGCGCCCGGCGGCATCATCGCGAACGCGACCATCGCAGCCGACTCGATCAACAGGCCGGCAACGATCTGCATCCTGCTCTTCCAACGGTCGATCCAGTACCCGCCGAGACGCATTGTGACGAGCAGTGCTGCCGCGTGCAACATGAGGATCGAACCGGTAGCCGCGGCAGAGAAACCGAAAAGATCGGTCACGAGCAACGGCGCGATGAACGCGATGCCGCCCATCAGCGCCATTCGCATCCCGACGCTGATCGACGCGAACGTGAAGTTTCGATTCCGGAAGAGGCGCAGATCGACGAAAGCGTTTGCACGCCGGCGCTCCCAAAAGAAGAAGCCGAATCCGGCAACCAGAAATCCGCCAAGAAGCCGGAAATCGGTCAGCGGAGCGAGTCCCGTGATAGGACGGCTCGACGTGTAGAACACGAGAAACGTCGCGCAGAGACTCAACAAAAGAACCCCGACCCAATCGAACGACCGGATCACCGTCGGCGCGCTTCGCGTCGACGCGCCGGGAGTTCGCGGCACGAGACGCAGCGAGAGGAAAACGGCAAACACACCGATAACGAGCGCGGGAACGAGGATGGAGCGCCACCCGAACGAGTCGATCATCGCACCGGCGATCAGAGGACCGATTATGCCCGAGACCGGGCCGATCGAGTTCCACGTACCGAGCGCGTTTCCTCGTTTTTCCGGCGGAGCGTGCTCGATGATGATCGCCATCGACAAAGGATTGATCCCTGCGGCGCCCGCGCCCTGAACCGCACGCGCAACGAAAATCCACATGAGGCTCGGTGCGAACAACACTCCGACGCTGCCGACGATAAACACGACGATGCCCGCGATGAAGAGATTCTTTTTCCCGATCCCGTCGCCGAGGCGACCGTATACCGGCATGAATACCATAAACGGAAGCGTATACGCGATCACGGTCCACGACGTCACATCTGCAGTCAACGCGAACTCAAGGCGGATGCTCGGAATCGCGACCGCAAACATCGCCATCGTCGTGATCACGAGAAAAGTCGGGGCCATAAGAGCAGGAACAAGCCGAGAAAGAGGAACGGCTCGCGGTTCGGGCATCAGGCGTATACCTCGTGGAGCTTGTGGTAAATTCCGCCGAGCGCGACGAGATCGTCGTGGGTACCCGACTCTGCGATGCCGCCCTCGTCGAGCACGACGATGATGTCGGCTTTGCGGATCGTCGAAAGCCGGTGCGCAACGATGATCGTCGTGCGGCCTTCCATGACGTGCTCGAGAGCTTGCTGAATCAGCTTCTCGGTCTCGGTATCGACGGCCGACGTCGCTTCGTCGAGAATCAGGATCGGCTTGTCGGCGAGAAGTGCGCGCGCGATCGCGATGCGCTGTTTCTGACCGCCCGACAGCTTCACTCCGCGTTCGCCGATCACCGTGTCGTACCCTTCGGTCAACTTGACGATGAACTCTTCGGCGTTCGCCGCGCGGCACGCGCCGACCACCTGCTCGTCGGTCGCGTCGGGCCGCGCAAACAATACGTTCTCCTTGATCGTCCCGTGGAAGAGAAAGACGTCCTGGAGCACCATCCCGATCTGCGAGCGCAATGCGGGGAGCTTCAGCATCCGCGTATCGATGCCGTCGAGCAAAATTCTTCCTTCGACCGGATCGTAGAACCGCGAGATCAGCGCGGCCATCGTCGTCTTTCCGACGCCGGTCGGGCCAACGAGCGCGGCCGATGCCCCCGCAGGGACGGTCAGAGTGACGTCCGTCAAAACAGGAACACCCGGAACGTAATGAAACGAAACGTTCTCAAAAGTCAACTCGCCGTGAGCCCGCCCGGGCTGCCCGTTTGTGCCGGGAATAGAGAGAAGGTTGCCGGTATCGACGACCTCGGGTTCTTCGTCGAGGATTTCTGCGACGCGTTCGGCGCCGGCAAGCGCCTCTTGAACGTTCTCCCACGCCATACTGAGCATTCGCACGGGTTGGTACAAAAGCTCGAGATACAGAAAAAACGCGACGAGGTCGGCTATCGGCAACACATTTCCGAGCGCGAGACGGCCGCCGAAATAGATCACGACGATCATACCGAGCGACGACGAGAACTCGACGAACGGGTGGAAAACGGCCATGAGCTTCAACGCGCGAAGCAGCGAACGCATGTACCGCGTGATATGGCTCCCGATCCGCGTCGCTATCCGCTCCTCTTGCACAAAAGCCTTGATCTCGCGGATGCCCGAGAGGTGATCGTTCAGTGACGCGTTCAGCTCGCCGAGTTCGATCTGTCGTTGCCGAAACGCGGGCCGCACGTACCGCCCAAAGCCCTTCATCCCGAGTACGATCAGCGGGACCGGGATGAGGCAGAGCAGCATCAAAACGGGGTTGATCGCGAAAAGCACGATGTTCACGCCGATGAACATGAATATGTTCACGGTTACGTCGGGCACGGCGTGCGCGATCAGTGTTTCGATCTTGTCCGAGTCGTTCACGACGCGCGACATGAGCTGCCCGGTCTGCCGGTTCTCGTAGAACCTGAGCGAGAGCCGCTGCAGATGCGAGTACAGGCCCGACCGAACGTCCGCGACGACACCCCACCCCGCGACGTGCGCGGCGTAACTGCGGATGAACGTGAAGACCGCCCGTGCGGCGAACACGCCAAGACCGAGAAGCGCGAGCCGGCCGACGCGCGCGAATGCGTCTTCAGACACGCCGTCGGTGACTAAATTGATCATCTCGCGAACGATCCACGGGGCGAACAACTGCACTATCACGAGCATCATCATCGAAAACACGGTCAGGAGCAGAGAGCCCTTGTACTTGATCGCGTACGACCACAGGAACTTAAATGTTTTCATCGCCGGACGAGTGTATAGGCTTTCCACGGAAACGTCACGCTTCGGCTTCTCTCAAAATGAAGTTTCGGCTACAGTTATCGTACACCAAGGAGTCGACATGATCAAAATCGGAGCGCAGTACTACAGGCCGCCGTTTCCCGAGAAACATCACTGGAACGAGGACCTCGCGGAGATGAAAGCAGCAGGGCTCAACACCCTGCAGATGTGGGTGGTCTGGGCGTGGGTCGAGCCGTCACCGGGCGAGTTCGTGTTCGACGACTACGACGAGATCATGGAGATAGCGCGGCGCGTTGGACTCTCGGTAGTCTTGAGTACGATCGCGGCGATCCAGCCGTACTGGATTCACCGCGAGGTTCCGGGCAGCGAAATGGTCACGGCAACCGGCCGAAAGGTCGTGTCTTCGAACAGGTGCGAGGCCCACTATGGGCTCACTCCCGGGGGCAGTATCAGCCATCCCGGCGTTTGGGAGAGAATGGCGGCTTTCTTTTCGGCCGTCGTGAATCGCTACAAGGACTGCGAGCACTTGGTCGGGTGGGACGCGTGGAACGAACTGCGCTGGAGCGTACACGCGGGGGGCCTCGTCGACTACTCGGACGCGGCGATCACGGAGTTCCGGTTGTGGCTCGATGTGAAGTACGGCGGTTTGCCCGGGCTGAACGCCGCGTGGAAACGGCGATACCCGCGGTGGGACGACGTACTCCCCGGACGCGTTCCGGATCGTACGTACACCGAACTGATGGCGTTCGAACACTTCATTACGTGGCGATCGGACGAGCACGCCCGCAAACGTTACCGACTCATAAAAGCGCTCGACCCGAACCGTCCCGTCACGGTTCACGGCGCCCAACCGACGATCCTTCACGGATCGGATCGGTTTGATGGTGGGCCGCGCGGCGAGCCGAACACGACGCTTCACCGCGGAAACGACTGGTTCCTTGCCGATCACACCGACGGAATCGGGGTCTCGAGTTTCCCGCTCTGGGGTGGAATCGAGATGGCCGACGAAGAGTTTTCGACTCGACTCGACTTTCTCAACGCGGCGGCCGGCGATAAGACGAAGTGGCTCAGCGAGCTCCAGGGCGGGCGGTCGAACATCGGTTTTACAGTCGCGCAGAGCGTTCCCGCCGCGGCGCAGCAGAGGTGGCTCTGGGAGGGCCTCAGCATCGGTGCCGACGCGATCCTGTTCTGGTGTTGGCGCGACGAGGTGTTCGGGCGCGAGTCAACGGGATTCGGGCTCGCCGGGAACGACGGTTTGCGCGAACAGCGGTTCACAGGGATGCGCGAGACCGCCGCCGTGGTCGAGCAGAATCAGGACATCCTCGAGTCGTACCGTCCGGTTCAACCGCAAGTCGGGATCTTTTTCTCGCCGCAGGCGTACTACCTGTA